>JBIPNA010000036.1:0-15523 GCA_044375665.1 Catalimonadaceae bacterium | reverse complement strand
TCTGGCTGGTAAAGGATATGAGCTGGGCACAAGGGTGGAAAACACTGGGTTCGGTCATGGTTTTTCCCACTTTGATGGTAGCCTTCTGGATAACCTGGAGTCAGCGGCATTACTGGATTACCCTTGTACACAACCTGGCCATTTCCTTATGGATTTTGTCCAACAGTATCTGGATGCTTGGCGAAATGTTTGACCGGGAAGACCTGCTCAAGCCTTACAGCACCATAGGATTTGGGCTGGGCTTGTTGGTTTTGCTGGCCGGATACCTCCGCATTGCCTGGCAAAAATGGGGAGCCGGGAAATTTGATTCAGGAGCTTAAAGGCCTGGTTCAGGACAAAAAAAAGCCCCTGAAATCAGAGGCCTTTGGGTTACGCGGTGGTGGAGAAAGACTTTTTCAGCTCTTCCACGTCCACTTTTTTGATGACGGGCGTGAGGGTGAGTTGTTTGATTCGCTTAACGCGGGCATTGGCAACTGCTTTGTTCCTCCTGTCTTTTCTTTTGAGTCGTGTTACTCCCATGGCCTATAAAATTTGGGCCGCAAATATGATGAATCAAGATTTGGATTCCAAAAAATGAAGGGAAATCTTGTGTTTTTAAAAGTTAGTTTTTCCTGAACCGCTGAAATTCAGGGTCAAACGAAACACCACCAAAAAAATGCAGCATCATCGACTTACTCAGCCGGCTGGTCAGGCTGGCCAGAAGCAGCACCATCGTGGAGGCTATTCCAAAATAAACCCATTGGTTCGGGTCGCCGAGCAGGACAAAAGTGGCCACTCCGGAACTAAGAATAATGGCTACATTCATTGCATAATTAAAATACAAAGCGCCTTCAAAGAAAGCCGGTTCCCGTTCAAACTTTAAGTCACAAACAGGGCAATTAATGTACACCCTCCTCCCATACCGAAGGTTGAAGAAGGAATTGGTAAACATGTTGCCTGTTCGGCATCTGGGGCATTTGCATTGGACAAGGGCCTGAAATCCGGAAATCGCCATAGGTTTTTTAATCGGCTGCAAAGAAATGACCTTATATGCGGTTTTTGTGTGACCGATCGCACATAAAAGACCCGATGTTTCCCTATTTTTGCCTTTTCGTGAGATCTTTAATTTCCCTTCATCCTTATTTCCTGAGGTATCGCTACTACCTCTTGTCGGGAATATTGTTTGTAGCTCTTTCCAACTTATTTGCCATTTATCCGGCCAGGATGGTCAGGGCTTCATTCGATCTGGTGGCTGCCAATATTGAAAAAGCCCGTTTTCTGAAGGCAGGAACAGAGCGGGAGGCCTTTCTGGAAGGCGTAGAGGAAGCGGTAATTCAGTATGGATTGTGGATTGTTGGTATGGCCTTGCTCCGTGGATTGTTTCTTTTCTTTATGCGCCAAACCATCATAGTGATGAGTCGACACATTGAGTTTGATCAGAAGAACGACATTTTCAGACAATATCAGGCCCTGCCTTTAAGGTTCTACAGGAAAAACAATACCGGTGACCTTATGGCCCGGATTTCGGAAGATGTGAGTCGGGTGAGGATGTACACAGGACCGGCCATTATGTATGCCATCAACCTTCTGGTGCTGTTCTTTATGGTCATCAGCTATATGATTTCTGTAAATGCAGAATTTACCCTTTATGTGTTGCTGCCGCTACCCGTTCTTTCAGCGTCTGTTTACTTTATCAATACCGCCATTGAAAAACGGTCCGATGAGATTCAGAAAAGTTTGTCAAGCCTGTCCACGTTTGTGCAGGAGGCATTCTCAGGAATCCGTGTTTTGAAAGCCTATGGCAGAGAGGCAGATTCTACCCAAAAATTTGCCAACGAAAGCCAGCATTACCGTGACCGGTCCATCGCTTTGGGCAACATCAATGCGTGGTTTTCGCCCATCATCATGTCCATGATCGGGCTTAGCACCATTCTGACCGTTTATGTCGGTGGCCAGCAGGTGATGGCGGGAAAAATCACCACAGGAAATATTGCCGAATTTCTGATTTACGTCAACATGCTTACCTGGCCTGTGACGTCTTTGGGATGGGTTATCAGCCTGGCCCAAAGAGCAGCTGTAAGTCAAACCAGGATCAATGAATTTCTGGATGAAAAAAATGACCTCCAGTCTGAAACCGGCATTACCCTGCCGATCCAGGGCAAAGTTGAATTCAAAAATGTTTCTTTTACCTATCCTGAAACAGGGATTCAGGCATTAAAATTGGTTTCCTTTGTTGCTCAGCCAGGTCAGAGTATCGGGATCCTCGGAAATACCGGTTGTGGAAAATCTACATTGGCCAATCTGGTTGTCCGCCTCTTTGATGTTACGGAGGGCGAAGTTCTGATCGACGACCGCCCCATCCGGGACTGGGATCCCAAAGCACTTCGGAAACAAATGAGTTATGTTCAGCAGGATGTTTTCCTGTTTTCAGATTCTCTCACCAACAACATTTTGTTCGGCAATCCTGATCTGGGTACCGAAGCCCTGCACAAAGCGAGCCGTCAGGCCGATTTGCTGGACAATATCCTTGACTTTGAAAAACAGTTTGAAACCGTTATCGGAGAAAGGGGAATTACCCTCTCAGGTGGTCAGAAACAAAGGGTTTCCATTGCCAGGGCATTGGTGCTTCATCCCAGGGTGTTAATTCTCGACGACTGCCTTTCAGCAGTTGATACAAAGACAGAAAATACCATTGTTCAACATTTGAAGGAGGAAATGAAGGACAAAACCACCATCATCATCTCACACCGGATTTCTTCTGTCCATTTGGCAGATCATATTTTGGTGATGGAAGAAGGAAGGATTGTCCAGCAAGGCCGGCATGAACAAATGATTCTGGAGGAAGGGCCTTACAAGTCGCTCTTTGAAAAACAGTGGCTGGCGGAGGAAACGGAAAACCTTAATCCATGAAAATCCGGGCTTTTGTTTTTTTGATGACTTTCATTTTGCTGGCCTGCAGTGAAGAAAAAAGGACACCTCCTCCCAAAAAGTGCATGCCTCCTGCCAAAATGAAATCCTTTTTGATGGATCTGCATGAATTGGAGGCAGGGCTCCTCACATCCGGTATTCGACAGGACTCGGCCCAGGCCCTATTTGAACTGCACCAGAAAAAGTTGTACAGGAAGCATGGTGTAGACTCTGCCCAGGTGATGCAAAGTTTGCAGTATTATACCAAAGAGACCCACCTGTTGGATAGTCTTTACACCTCCATGGGCGGAAGGATGCCTGCTGCCAAAAATCCGTGAGCCTTTCTGCCGAACCAGGAAAACCTTGCATCTTTGAAAGCTGAATCAACTCAAAACAGTGCGTAACAAAGTAGATCTTGCCTGGGCCAAACAATTTGGCAACCTCGAGCTTCTGGCCAAACAGATGGTGGAAGGGTTTATTACCGGCTTGCATCGGTCGCCATATCATGGTTTTTCTGTTGAGTTTGCAGAACATGTGCTTTACAATCCCGGAGAAAGTACCCGCCACATCAACTGGAAAGTTTTTGCAAAAACCGATCGGTTGTACACCAAGCGCTATGAGGAAGAAACGAATCTGCGCTGTCAGATTCTCCTGGATGTTTCTCCCTCCATGTATCTTCCAAAGCCGAATCAGGAAAAACTAACCTTCAGCATCCTTGGGGCTGCAGCGGTTATGTATATGTTGAGCAAACAAAGAGACGCCGTTGGCCTGACCACATTTGCGGATACTGTCTTGTCTCAAAGCCAGACCCGTTCTGTTTCCAGCCATATCCACAAGCTTCTGGCCCAGTTGGAGAACCTGATGCAGGAACCTCCACAAGCTACCAGATCGGCCATTCCACAAGTAATTGACCAAATGGCCGAAGCGATTCACAGAAGATCCCTCGTGGTAGTTTTTACAGATTTATTTATGGATTCCGACCTGGAAACCTTGTTTTCTTCCCTTGCCCACCTGAGGCACAATCAGCATGAAGTTCTTCTTTTTCATGTAATGGACCATGCCCGGGAGGTTGATTTTGAGTTTCAGAACAAACCCTATCTTTTTCTTGATGCAGAGTCCGGTCTGAAGGTAAAGCTGTTTCCTGAAGAGGTAAAAGAAGCATACCAATCGGCAATGAAACATAGAAATCAGGCCATTCGCCTTCGTTGTGGGCAAATGAAAATCGATTATGTGGAAGCTGATGTCCGGATGAGCTTCGATCAGATTCTACTGGCATTTCTGACCAGAAGGGCAAAAATGCTTTAACGCGCTGGTACATTTCACCTTTCCAGGGATACGTTCTGCCTCTACCCGGATGCCATTGGCCTAATTGCCGTTGTGGTATGGGTTTGGCAAGGATAGTTTTGGTTCAAAATCAATTCTTATGAAACCAAATGCATGTTATACAGACCCAAAGGAATGGGAACAACAACGTCAAAGAGGCCGCTGGGTCTGGGGCTTTTTCCTTTTGGTTGCCGGTGGTTTGCTGCTTGCCAGGGAAATCGGATATGATATTCCGTATTGGGTGTTCTCCTGGAAAACTTTTCTAATTGCACTGGGCCTGGGCATTGGCATTAAACACCGTTTCCGCAAAGCATTCTGGCTTATCCCGTTTCTGATTGGTGTAGCAAATCTCACGGCAGAATTATATGGTGGTTTTATTGATAAAGCATTTATTCTGCCTGTTGTCCTGATTTGTGTAGGACTATTTCTGTTGTTCCGGCCACGAAAAATACGAAAGTTCCCTTCCGATGCACTACAGGATGCTGGCGATTTTGACGATCCACTACCCGGGAAAACCACTTCAGGAATAAAATCGGGACCGGAAATTGAACTGAACTCCATTCTTGGTGGAATTGAAAAGTCGGTGGTGTCGAAGAACTTCCGCAAAGGCGAAATCAATGCAATTATGGGTGGTGCTGAGATTGACTTCTCAGAGGCAGATTTCCAACATCAGGCAAGGCTTGAGATTAATGCAGTGCTTGGGGGCATCAAACTGGTGATTCCTTCCAACTGGGAAGTCCGGTCTGAACTGAACTGCATCATGGGAGGAGTGGAGGATAAACGAACCTTAACTTCTACACCAGAAAATCCGGATCCGAAAATCCTGTTGTTGGAAGGGAATGTAATTTTAGGAGGAATAGAAATCAGAAATGCCTGATGTACAATCATATGAAACCATTTCTCGTCAGGATTTTGTTTGAATACCAAACTGTAGGTCATCATGGTAAAGCTCAGTTTGATGAGCAGTACCGCTGGTTGCTTGCAAAAGACCTTTCCGAAGCCTGGGGCAAGGCGAAGGCTTTGGGACTGGGTGAAGAATTGCAATTTGAAAACCACCGTTCTCAACAGGTTCAACTGGTGTTTATTTGCGTTCTTGATGTGGTGCCATTGGGAGAGTTGCAGGATGGAGAAATCCTGCATTCTGTTACCCATGAAGCAGAAAACAGGACCGAGTTCCGAAGTTGGATGCAACATCAGGCAGGCCTTTCGCTGGAATTTCGTTCTTCGGGAAAATTAGATGTGGCATAAAGCCTTTTTTCAGCCCCTTCCCCGTATCCTGTGGTACTATGCTGCTCCCTGGTTGACGCTGCCTTTGATGCAAACTTTTACTTTACATCGTTTGGGGCTGGATTGGTGCCTTTCGGTTCAGGACTCTGTTGTCACCAATTTGTTTTTAGGGGTTGCGGCAATGGAAACGGCTATTTTGTTCCATTTTTACCAGCCTGGTCGTGATAAACCCTTATTTCGGATCGGGTTTATTCTGGGCAATGCCTGGCTTTTTACAGAAGTTTTGTCTTTGCTTCCAGGCGAGCTCCTTCCAGATGATCCGGATTACATATCATTTCTCGAAGCTTCCCTTCCTGTAAGGGGTGTAGTGGCCGTCCTTGTTTTGTTTTTCATCAGCCTTCTGAGCTGGGTTCGCGACAGAATAAAATCTCAGAACGAAGTGGAGCTGCGAAAGCTTGAAAGTGAGCAAAGGTTGAAAGATGCCGAACTAACCCATCTGAGACAGCAACTCCATCCACACTTCCTTTTTAACAGCCTCAACTCCATCCATGCCCTTATTGGTCGTCAGCCCGATCTGGCCCGTGATATGACCAGACAGCTTTCTGATTTTTTGAGGGGCACCCTCAACAAAGAAAACCAGACATTGTCTCTGTCTGAAGAGTTCGACCATCTTCGCCTGTATCTGGGCATTGAAAAAGTAAGATTTGGAGACCGGCTTCAGATCGACATGGAGGCAGAACCCGCCAGCCTTGAAATCCAGGTGCCGGCTTTACTTCTTCAGCCAATTGTGGAGAATGCCATAAAATTTGGCTTGTACGAACGAATAGGCGCTGTTCAAATCCGGATCCGGGCACACCTGCTTTCTGGTTTTCTTCAGGTAGTTGTAAACAACCCCTTTGATCCGGATTCTGTTCTGGCAAGAGAAGGTGCTGGCTTTGGATTGGCGTCTGTTTCCCGAAGATTACAATTGCTTTATGCCCGGAACGATCTCCTCCAGACCAAAAGGGGCACAGAAGAATTTACCACCACTTTACGTATACCTGTAAGGTCATGAACAAGGTCATCCTCATAGACGACGAGCCACTGGCCAGAAGCATTCTTGCCGAATATCTGGAATCTTTTCCCGAATTCGAAGTCGTAGCGGAATGTGAAAATGGTTTTGAGGGCATAAAAGCCATCGGACAATTCCGGCCAGATCTTATTTTCCTGGACATTCAGATGCCAAAAATCTCAGGATTTGAAATGCTCGAGCTCATCCAGGATTGCCCGCCGGTAATTTTCACCACAGCCTTCGACAGTTTTGCACTCAAGGCATTTGATACCCATGCCATCGATTATTTGTTGAAGCCTTTTTCCAGGGAAAGGCTTGCACAGGCACTTGACAAATGGGGTCAGAAACGAACCGAAAGCGCTGGTATCCAGGAATTGTTAAGCCAAAGTCATAAGCAGGTTCAGGAAGGGCGTCAGATTGTAGTCAAGGTGGGCGCAGATATCCGGATTCTTCCCATTCAGGATGTCGCTTTCCTGGAGGCTTTCGATGATTATGTCAAGATTCACGTTTCCGACAAGTATTTTCTGAAAAAGAAAACACTTCATTATTACGAGGAGGTCCTGGATCCCAATTTGTTTTTCAGGGTACACAGGTCATTCCTGCTCAATCTTCAGCACCTGAGCCGCATCGAAATTCTTGGAAAGAATTCCTACCTGGTGGTTGTCAGGAATGGTTCGAAAATTCCTCTGAGCCGACAGTATTATGGGCCTTTAAAGGACTTACTCGGACTTTAGGTTTCAGTTTTTTTTTCGGCAGCAGGTTCTTTACGCATTTTTGAAGCAAACCTTTCTATCAAACTTGTATGGCCTGCTTCAAATTCTGCCCATTTAATTCCTTCCCAATTCATTCTTCGGGTGGCAAAAACCCTTTTCGGAATGATACTGTCGTACTTCCCAAGGCCGATTAAAAAAGGGATGGGCCTTTTTTTGAATTCCTGCATCCATATTGCTTCGTTTGGCCAAATATTCCTGAAGCGCAGCCAGGTATCCTTTACGAGTTCCCGTCCTTCGGAATGGGTAAGCTGAGAAGCAGCAAATTTTGCCACCGAGGCCTTTAGTAATCCTATGTTGCTAAAAAACCGAATCAGAACATGCAAAAAGGGCATAAACCGGAAACAAAACCGAAGTAGTACCCTGCCGAAAACCGTCCTGGCAGCAAACCTATACCAAGGGTTCATAGCTATTCCATCCGGGGCCAGGAGAACGATGCCGGAAAAGTACTCTGGCCGGTACTGATAGGTCAACAACAAAAATTTCCCGCCCATGCTGAATCCCAGCCATTGTGCAGATGAAATCCCCAGGTTTTGAAATATTTGGTCCACCAACCCCAGCCATTCCTCAGGATTTAATGGCTTTTCTCCTTCCATAATGCTTTCACCATGGAAAAATAAATTGGGTGCCAGGAAAGAAAACTCATTTTCCAGAGCAGCATACATCGATTCAAAAGCCCTGAAATCCTGGCCGAAGCCATGGAGAAAAACCATCCACGGCTTGTCTTCAACCATCTGGTATTTATACTCCAGTTGGCAGTTGGACGAAGAAATCCTGCCTGTCTTCCAGTTACCCATGTATCTGTATTACACCTTTTCGAGGATCATGGCAGAAGAACCGCCACCTCCGTTGCAAATACCAACGGCTCCGTAACGACCTCCATGAGCATGCAGAACATGGCAAAGTGTAGTGATAATTCTGGCTCCGGATGCGCCAAGCGGGTGCCCCAGGGAAACTGCACCTCCATGTACATTCATTTTGGAATGGGGAACCTCTAGGATTTTTTCGAAGGCAAGAGGTACAACAGAAAAGGCTTCATTGATTTCAAAAAAGTCCATGTCCTGGATGGAGAGTCCAGCCCGCTTTAAGGCTTTGGGAACCGAAATGGTAGGTGCTGTTGTAAACCACTCCGGGGCCTGTTCGCCATCAGAATAAGAAACAATTCTTGCCAAAGGCTTGAGATTAAGCCTCTTTACTGCCTCTTCGCTGGCCAGAATTAAAGCTGTAGCACCATCATTGATGGTAGAAGCATTTGCAGCCGTCACGGTTCCATCTGAAGTAAAGGCAGGGCGCAGGGAGGGAATTTTGTCAAATACGACATTTTTAAATTCCTCATCTTCTGTCAATAAAACAGGTTCTCCTTTTTTCTGAGGGATAGATACAGGAACGATTTCTGATAAAAACTTTCCTTCAGTGGTAGCTTTTGCAGATTTCTGGTAAGAGTCAATGGCAAAGGCATCCTGATCTGCCCGGCTAATGCCATATCTGGCGGCAGTGGCATCTGCAAAAACACCCATGGCTTTTTTCTGATAAACATCCAGGAGTCCATCTTTTTCAAGTCCATCGACCAATTCGGCATTGCCATATTTATAGCCAAACCTTGCTTTGGGAATATAATATGGGATGTTGCTCATGCTTTCCATGCCTCCACATGCCACCAGGTCGGCCTGCCCCAGCTGAATGGCCTGGGCCCCCAGCATGGTTGCTTTTGTTCCCGAAGCACATACTTTATTTACCGTTGTGCATGGAACGGTATCGGGAATTCCTGCACCCAGCGCTGCCTGCCTTGCGGGAGCCTGACCAAGATTGGAGGAAACCACATTTCCCATGTAAACCTCATCGATTTCAGCGGCCGGCACACCGGCTTTTTCCATGGCACCTTTTAATGCAATGCTACCCAGCTGGATGGCCGTAAATGGAGAAAGGACTCCCCCGAAGCTTCCGATGGGGGTACGAACTGCGGCAACAATAAACACCGCTTTTGACTGACTCATAAAAACTTAATTTGGTGAATGAAGATTAGGAATGGCATCCCTGACAAGCTCATACTGGGTTTCGATAATCCCATCTTTCAGGCCCAGATCAGGAACAATTATTTTTTTGGCTTTCGCCCTTTGCATAATGTGCAGGTAGATTTCAGATGCTGGCACAATGACATCCGCCCGATCGGGGTTGAGCATTAACTGGTGGATTCTTTCTTCCAGACTCATCCTGGAAATGGAAAAATGCACCGTTATCAGTTCTGCCAGGGTTATGGATTTGGCTTTCTTGTTTTTTGTGGCCGAAAGCTCAAATAGTTTGTGGATGTTTCCTCCGGTACCGACAGCCGTTAGCTGGTGAATATCTTTGGTTATGTGCAGATCCAGCCAGTTTTCAAGCCGGACCCACGCTTCAGGAAACTCGGCATGGTTCATATTCCGCACCGAACCAAGCTGAAAAGACTGGCTGGCTACTTTTTCCCGGTTCACGTAAAGATTAAGTTCGGTACTGCCACCACCCACATCAATATGAAGGTAATTTTTTTCATCCAGGAATTTAAAAATGGCCCGGTTGATCAAAAGAGCTTCTTCCTCTCCATTGATTATTTCTACCCGCATGCCACAGGCCTGCTCAACCTTTTGAGCGATTTCAGGGCCATTTGAAGCTTCCCGAAATGCTGAGGTGGCGCATACACGATAAGCAGCCACTTCATAAAGGTCCAGCAGCATTTTGAATGCTGTCATCAGCCGGATAAACTTTTCCTCTGATTCAGGGGAAATCCGGCCATTACGGAAAACATCCTGGCCAAGACGTAACGGAAATCGGACGTATTCCAGATTTTTAATGGTGTCCCGCTCATTGTACCTGATCAGGGTGGACACCTGCAGGCGGATGGCATTGGAACCGATATCGACGGCTGCAACTCTCATAGTTCGGGATTAGGGTGCAAAGAAAGGAAAGAAACCGGGGAGGGCGAAAAAATGTGGATCCCATGGAAAAAAGCGAAAGTAAACAGCTGCTGTTGCCATCATTTATTCATTTGGGAATCGCTATCGGTTTGCTGCTTCTTTTTTATTAATCTTGCACCGCATTTTTCTAACGCTAAGCCGAAATCGTAGATATCGTGAAAATCAATTTCTTACACATCGTTTTTTGTATGTCTGCCCTGGCTGCTATCCCAGCTTCCGGCCAGAAAGGCAAGCCGAATCCCAAAAAAGTCCAGCCGACAGTGGGTGCAAAAAGTACCACAACTGTAAACCCGGATGACGAAATACCCATCATTTCCATTGGGAAGTCACAGGTCCCTTTTCGCGAATTCCGGTATGTATACAACAAAAACAACGCCAATACCGGCGATGCCAATACTGAAAAGAGTGTCAGAGAGTATGTAGATCTCTATGTCAATTTCAAACTGAAGGTAATGGATGCCGAAAAAGAGGGTCTGGATACCACAAATTCTTTCAAAAAAGAACTTGAAGGCTACCGGAAGCAATTGGCCAAGCCATACCTTACTGACAAATCAGTTACCCAAAAGCTTGTAAATGAAGCATATGAAAGGATGAAGGAAGAGGTAAATGCTTCGCACATCCTGATAAAATGTGACCCGAAAGCCGATCCGAAGGATACCCTGGAGGCTTACAACAAAGCCATGGAAATCCGCAAGAAAGTGCTTGCCGGAGAACCTTTTGAAAAGTTGGCCAAAGAGAAATCAGAAGATCCTTCTGCCAAATACAATGACGGAAACCTGGGTTTTTTCACCGCCATGCAAATGGTTTATCCTTTTGAAGATGTTGCCTATAAAACAGCCAGAGGTGCTATTTCAAACCCGGTCCGTACCCAGTTTGGCTATCACATTATAAAAGTCCTGGATCGCCGGGCGTCCCAGGGACAGGTTACGGTGGCCCACATTATGGTTCGGGCAAATCCGGGCATGCCTGCAGAAGACTCTCTTGCGGCCCGCAAGAAGATTTTTGACATTTATGACCGCCTGAAAAAAGGAGAAAATTTTTCAAGCCTTGCCCTTGAGTTTTCAGACCACACAGATTCCAAAACAAAAGGTGGTGTCCTCCCTCCATTCGGAACAGGAACAATGGTGCCTTCATTTGAAAATGCGGCTTTTTCTCTGAAGGATACCGGGACATTTTCAATGCCTTTTCAAACGCCTTTCGGATGGCACGTGGTGAAATTGAAGAACCGCAAATATCTGGAGCCTTTCGAAGAATTGAAGTCCTCTCTCGAATCCAAAGTTTCTAAAGATTCCCGTTCTGAACTGAACAGGTCGATCCTCATTGCCCGTTTGAAAAAGGAAAACGGACTCATTGAAAATAAAGCATTGCTTGCTTATGCTGTATCAAAAGGCGATTCAAACCTGAGCAAGGGTAAATGGAAATATGATATGTCCGACAAGCGTCTGGATGAAGTTCTTATTCAGATCAAAGAAAAGAAATACAACCTTCGGGATTTCTGGAAGTCGGCTGAAAAAAAGCAACAGGCATCTACTTCCAGGGCATTTGATTATCAAATGAAATTGCTTTACAAGGATTTCCTCGACGAGGCTATCCTCGACTATGAAGAAAGTCATCTTGCAGATAAATACGAAGATTACAAGATGCTGGTAAAGGAATATCGGGATGGAATCCTGCTCTTCACGCTTATGGACCAGAAGGTCTGGACAAAAGCACTTGAAGATACTGCCGGACTCAAGAAATTTCACAATGGCTCCAAATCGAAGTATACCTGGAACCAAAGGATAAAGGCTACCATTTATTCTGCTTCAAATGCGAAGGTGCTGGAAAATGTAAAATCCAAACTGGCTGGAGGAAAGTTTGAAGTGACAGACCTCCGTTTCGAACCTGCCAGATTCAGGGAAAAGAACAAAGAAAAGGGGATTTTGAATGGAATGACCCTTAACTCCCATGCAATCAACCTGAAAAGAGATAAGTCTCTGATTGTTGAAATTTGTGGTTTTGCGGCAAAGGATGAAAAGGCAGCTGTGGCTTTGAAAAGAGCTCAATACACAGCCGACACTCTGGTAAGCCTTGGTGTGGATCGGAGCCGCATTGTGGTGAAGGACTCTGGAAAGACGCACTTTCTGGCCACTCCTGAAGACAGTCGCAGGGTTACCTTTAAAGTATATTCCAATTCTCCAAAGATTCTGGAACGTATGATCAATGCAGCAGAGCCACTTAGTCTGAATGTAACCGAAGGTTTATTTCAAAAAGAAGAAAACAAAACCATCGATCAGTTGAAGGATTGGAAGTCGGGAACATACACGATAGAGTACAACAACAGGCTCAACTATATCGTGGTGGATGCCATAGAACTCCCGAGAGAAAAGACCTTTGAAGAAGCAAGGGGTGCTGTGATTTCCGATTACCAGAATTTCCTTGAGAAGGAATGGATTGAAAGCATGAAAGCAAAAAATCCGGTTCAGGTTGACGAAACGTTGGTTAAAAAACTGATTACCAGGTAAACTCTATAAAACTGCGCCGCAACAAAGGCGAACCGGATTCCGGGTTCGCCTTTGTCGTTTCCGGCCCCGATCCAAACCATGCTTTTCACCACGCTACATAAGAATCGATTGCTTTCCATCTTTCTGGTGGGAACGCTCTTTTTCTGGCTGGGAGAAACAGCCACAGCCCAATATAAAGGGGGGCCGGTTGTGGACAAAATTGTGGCCAGGGTTGACAATCAGATTCTTTTGAAGTCCGAAGTTGAACTGGCCTTTTTGCAGGCCAGGTCGCAGAATCAGGGAATCCCATCGGGGACACTGAAGTGCAAGGTCTTCGAGCAGTTGCTCATCAATAAAATGATGCTGGCCAAAGCTGAACTTGATTCGGTTACTGTTGAAGACAATATGGTAGACGACCAGCTCAGCCGAAGGATGAATTATATGATTCAGACGATAGGCTCAAAAGAAAAGCTGGAGGAATACTACAAGAAATCAGTTGACCAGCTGAAGTCGGAACTGAAGAAAGAGGTTAAGGACCAGATGGTTGTGCAAAAAGTTCAGGAAGGAATTACCAAGAGCACCAAGGTTACTCCAAATGAAGTGAAGCGTTTCTTCCAGGAAATCCCCAAAGACTCGCTGCCATTTTTTTCGACTGAAGTTGAGGTAGGTCAGATTGTTATGTTTGCCAAAGTAAGCCGTACCCGCAAACTGGAGACCAGGAATAAGTTGGAGGAGTTGAAGAAGCGGATCGAGGGCGGAGAAGATTTTGAAATCATGGCCAAGGCCTATTCTCAGGACCCAGGGTCTGCCAAAGAAGGCGGGAACCTGGGTTTTTGGGGCAAAGGCGCCATGGTGCCTGAATATGAATCGGCAGCTATGAAACTGGAGCCCATGGGATTAAGCGATATTGTAGAATCGCCTTTTGGATTTCACCTGATACAATTAATAGAAAAACGGGGCAACGAGTACAACTCAAGGCACATCCTGCTTCGGCCTGAATCGGGAGAAGAAGACCAGGTTGCTGTTTTTGAGCGATTGGATAGTCTCCGGTCTGCCTTAATGAGCGACACTATCCGGTTTGAAGACATTGCCAAAACTTATTCTGAAGACAAGGAGACATCCTCAAACGGAGGATTTTTTACAGATCCGCAGACTGGTGTTTCGCGGATTCCGACGGAAAACCTGGACCCAGGTATCTTTTTCACCATCGACACGCTCAAGCCCGGATCTTACACCAGGCCTCTCCCATTCAAAGCAGAAGACAATAAAAAGGGGGCGAGAATCTTATATTACAAATCCCGGATTCTTCCCCACGAAGCGAATCTGAAACAGGATTACCCCAAGATACAAATGGCCGCCCTTGAAAAGAAAAAAGGGGAAGCCATCAAAAACTGGTTCCGGAAAACCAAGTCTGAGTTGTTTATCAGCAGAGACAAGGATTATTCAGAATGCGATATTTTAAAAGACGAAGAACTTTAATCAACCAACCGCCCTCATGCTCAACTGGAAAGACGACGGTGAAGCCGCCCAGGCACTGAACGAAGCCTTCCGCACCCTGGAAGCTGAAATTGGAAAGGTGGTCATCGGACAAGATCAGGTGGTCCGCTCTCTTTTGATTTCCATTTTTTCTCAGGGCCACAGCCTCCTGGTTGGAGTGCCGGGCCTCGCCAAAACACTCCTGATTCAAACGGTTTCTCAGGCATTAGATCTTAGCTTCAACCGGATTCAGTTTACACCTGACCTCATGCCTTCTGACATTGTAGGTTCAGAAACCATGGATCAGAACAGGAATTTCAAATTTGTACAGGGTCCGATTTTTGCCAACATCATTCTTGCAGATGAAATCAACCGGACCCCTCCTAAAACGCAGGCGGCCCTTCTGGAATCAATGCAGGAATATGCCGTGACTGTGGCTGGACAGAAATATCCGCTTGAACGGCCATTCTTTGTTCTTGCCACCCAAAACCCCATTGAACAGGAGGGGACTTATCCGCTTCCGGAGGCCCAGCTCGATCGTTTTATGTTCAACCTGAAAGTAGGGTATCCCAGTTTCGAGGATGAAGTAAAGATTGTAGAAGCAACCACTTCCGATCAGAAGCCTGTTGTGCACAAAGTGATGGGAAAGGAAGATATTATTGCATTTCAGCAACTCGTCCGTAGGGTTCCCGTCACCAGAAACGTAGCCGAATACGCTGTTACGCTTGCCTCCAGGACAAGACCAAACACACCCACCGCTGCAAAAGAAGCCCATGATTATCTGGAATGGGGTGCCGGTCCGAGGGCATCTCAAAACCTGATTCTTGCCGCAAAATGCCATGCATTGATGGCAGGAAAATATTCTCCGGACATCGAGGATGTAAAGTCAATTGCCCTTGAAGTGCTTCGCCACAGGGTAGTTCGAAACTTTAAAGCTGAAGCCGAGGGCCATTCGGTAGAGGACATTATCCGCCGAATGATGTAATTCATGCAGACAGGAAACGCTTACTTAAGGTATTTTGGATTAAGCCTTCTGGTGCTTATTGTGGACCAGATCACCAAGTTGTGGGTACATTTCTCCATGGATTATGGCATTCAGGGTCAGATCCGGTTGATTGGAGATTGGTTGAAGTTCCATTATACCCTCAACCCGGGTATGGCATTTGGTATGGAACTCGGCGGGGATAATGGGAAGCTATTACTCACCAGCTTCCGCATTCTGGCCATGTTTGGCATTGCCTGGTATATGGTCCAATTGATTCGGAAAAACATGCCCAGGCCTTATGTGACCTGCATTGCACTCATCTTAGGCGGGGCCGTAGGAAACCTGTTTGATTCCATATTTTATGGGGTTTTGCT
>JBIPNA010000329.1:0-4156 GCA_044375665.1 Catalimonadaceae bacterium | reverse complement strand
TGCTGCTTTTGCTTTGCCTTGCAGCAATCAACTTTACGCACATCATGGACTTTATGATCATGATGCCCATGGCGCCTCAGCTGATGCGTAAACTCCATATCCTTCCGGATCAATTCAGTTTGCTTGTCGCTTCCTACACGGTTTCGGCAGGAATTGCCAGTTTTCTCGGGACTTTTTTTGTGGATCGGTTTGACAGAAAGAAGGTCCTGCTCACCTGCTATGCCGGATTTATTGCCGGATCTGCACTTTGCGGTCTGGCGCCCGATTACCACCTGCTGCTTGCTGCCCGGATTGCAACGGGTTTACTGGGCGGCATTATTGGGTCGCAGGTGCTGAGTATAGTGGGGGACGTAATTTCCCCGGCCAACCGTGGAAAGGCTACCGGCTATGTGATGACTGGTTTTTCAGCAGCTTCGGTACTCGGTGTTCCGGTGGGATTATATTTTGCTACTGTCCTGGGTTGGGAAGTACCTTTTTTTGGTATTTCCGGGCTTGGAGTCCTGGTCTTTTTTGTTGCACGTGCCATACTTCCGCCAATTCGGAAACACCTTGAAATTTCAGGGCCTCGTGAGACTAAAATGGAGCTGATCAGGGGAATCCTGTCCTTCTCCAAACATCGTATAGCGTTGATGTTTACCGTTTGTGTCGGTTTTTCACACTTTACCATTGTTCCTTTCCTTTCACCTTACATGGTTTCCAATGTGGGGTTTTCCGAAATAGACCTGAGCTACATTTACATCATTGGTGGGGCACTTACCCTTTTTACCGGTCCCTTTATTGGCCGGTTGGCCGATCGGTATGGGACGGTCCGTGTCTTTACAGTCCTCGTGGTTGTAGCCGTTATTCCATTATTGGGAATAACCCATTTGGGACCTGTTCCCTTGTGGCAGGCCCTGATTCTGACTTCTTTATTTTTTGTTTTTTCTGGCGGAAGATTTGTGCCATCTCAATCTCTGACCATTTCGGCTGTTGAAAACCGATACCGGGGAGGATTTATGAGTCTGAACAGCTCAGTTATGCAACTGGCCAGTGGACTGGCTGCTTTTCTTGCAGGAAAGGTGGTGGAAAAAGACTCTTCCGGACATTTGCTGAACTATGGCTGGACAGGATATTTCGCTTTGGGCTTTGGATTGGTTACCTTGTGGATGGCCCGCCAATTGCGCAGGGATCTCCCATAAACCCACTCCCCGGGGTCCCGTTTGTCCCTTTTTCCACCTGTTTCATTACCTCCTTTAAAGAGGCTTGATATTCAATTGATTTTCGGACCTGACAGGTGCTTACTTGACCATTCCTTCTTTCCAATGCCTTCATTTGGATTCACTTCTATCTTTCATTCCCTTTTTCCAGGATAATCCCACCGGAATTCTGGCCTCAGTTATCTCCATGATCTGTTTTGGATTTGCCGACAGTTTGTGGCGGGTTCCTACTCAGGTTTTCGGTGCTGCCCGAACCATCTTTTTCAGAAATATATTTGTCGTCCTCATTGTTCTGATTTACTTCATTCTGGGACCTAAGCGAAGTTCAATTTCCGACGAAGCTTTGTATGGCACCATTGGAATTTCCATGTTGTCATATCTTGGGCTCTACTTTTTTGCAAGGGCTACCCAGGCTGGATTAACCTCGGTTGTGGTTCCTGTAAGTTCAGCAAATGCTTTATTTACTTTGTTGTTGCACATTATTGTACTTGACGATTCTCAAATTAACAGAATTGCAGGAACGGGTGTGGCCATGACTTTGATAGGGTTGTTCCTGTTGAAAATTAACTGGAAAAATGGACGTCTGAGTCTTGTGGTCATAGGTGATAGCGGATTCAGGTATGCTTTGCTGGCGGCTTTTTTCTGGGGGTTGGCATTTGGATACAGCTGGTTTGCAGTGACTTTTGTCGGACCACCCTTGTTCTCGCTCATTCAGGAATTTTTAATTCTTGTCTTTGCCGGAATCCATGCACTGGTCATCCAATCCCGCCAGTCCGGACATAATCTTTTTCAAAGCAACTGGGGATTGTTTGAGCGAAAGGAAAGGGTTAGCGACGGGTCATCCACTTCTTGGGTGTTTTCCCGCCAATGGAAACAACAGTCCTTTGTTATTGTCCTTATTGCTGTATTAGGTGCTGTCGGGACAATTTTTAATACCATCGCTTTGGATAAGGCCAGCATCAATACTGTCACCGGCCTTGTGGTGATGGCTCCGGTAATTTCTGTGATATTTGGACACTTGTATTATGGCGAGCGTTTGTCGGGCCAACAGAAATGGGCTGTCTTTCTCATCATGGCCGGCGTATTCATTATTTCCTATTTCCGGTATTACAACGATTAAGGACTGGTTTGCCCAATTTTCAAACAAAGCCTCTACCTATTGGGTTCAGACCATAGATTTGCGCCTTTAATGCGCCAGGGAAGGAAACAATGGATCATCATTTTTACGAACTCAATATAAAAGAGCTCCGGAGAGAGACACCGGATGCCGTTAGCCTCGTTTTTGAAAAGCACCCTGCTTTCGCAGAATACCTTGCAGGTCAGTTTCTTACCCTCAAAATGAAATTAGGTGGTGAAGAAATCAGGCGTGCTTACAGTTTGTGTTCCTCCCCTTTGGCAGGAGAATCTCCCACGGTGACCGTGAAAAAGGTAGATGGGGGAAAGATGAGCACTTTTCTTGTAGATCAACTAAGTGAGGGACAAAAGCTCGAGGTGATGCCTCCCATCGGTAATTTTGTTTTCCGCCCTCACCTTACCAAAAAAAGGTGGTTTATGCTCTTTGCAGCCGGAAGCGGAATTACCCCATTGTTTTCGATTTTGAAAACCGTGCTATTGTCGGAACCCCAGAGTTACGTCTCTTTGTTATTTGGCAGCCGAAACGAATCTTCTATTCTTTACCACAAAGAATTGGAGGAATGGGTTCGCCGGTATCCTTCCCGTTTGAAGGTGGTTCATACACTAAGTCAGCCTTCATCCGATTGGTTCGGTGAAACCGGCCGTATCGATGAACCCTGTATAATGCAACATTTAGAGTACCTAAAGCCTGTCAGTCCTTTTGATGAGACTTGTGTTTATATGTGTGGACCTCAGGCCATGATGGATGAGGTTACGAAAATTGTGCATACACAGGGAGTGACACGAGATCATATTTTCAGAGAGAGCTTTACATCAGGGATTGATGAAGCGACCAAACAGGCAGTTGCTGAGACGCTTGAAATAAAAGACCGGCAGGTCGAGATTCGTCTGAATGGGAAAACGCATCAGGTATTGGTTCCAAAAGGAACAAGCATCCTGGATGCAGCACTTGATCAGAATCTTGACATGCCTTACAGTTGCCAAAGTGGCTTATGCACAGCCTGCAGGGGAAAATGCTTAACCGGAAAAGTACACATGGACGAAAGGGAAGGCCTTTCGGATGAGGAGATGGAAGAGGGATACGTGCTTACTTGTGTTGGTCATCCGCTTACGGATGCTGTGGTGATTGAAATGGAGTAAGGTATCCAGGGACGTCTTTAAGCAAGGTTCTGCTTCTCATCATAGTTCCGGAACCGAAGGCAATTTCACGATTGCGTGAATCCAGAATGCGGGATTCGCATATCCAGAAACTCCGGGTACTGGTTCTGATTGTTCCAAAAGCAGTTAGTAGCCCTTCTTGCACTGGTCGGATAAAGTGAACTGAAAATGAAGCTGTAAGAATAAAATATTCCAACTCCCTTGCCTGTGCAGCAAAAAAGGCGGCATCATCCAGCAGTTTAAAAAGGACAGATCCATGTACTCCGCCCAGGGCGTGGTGAAAAACTGGCCCAACCTCGTAATTGATACGGGCCTCAAATGCCTGAAAGCTCAGTTTGATTCCACCGTAAATGCCCGAATTGATGTTTGAGCTCCAATACATTCCTTCAAGGCGTTGAAGATGTTCCATGGGTCAAACTAAAGATATGATTTCAAACGATGAAAGCCAAGGTTCAACATTTTGGGAAAAGAAAAGCCAGGCTTGAGGCCTGGCATAATCCTGGGAACTGGACTTCGGATTCGAATGTCGGTTTTCAATCTGGAACTCAAAAGGAACGAAGGAGAAACCGACGTTCCCTTTAAGTTTTTCCTCAGTAGTTTGGGAAAGCAGGAGGTTGAGAAAACCTGCTGATTTCCCTTTTCGTTTAGTACAGTTCTGAAGGTTCACG
>JBIPNA010000328.1:0-4170 GCA_044375665.1 Catalimonadaceae bacterium | reverse complement strand
AGATCCATCCGCACCGCAGGAAATCGAAACCCTGCTAAGGCTGAGAAATACGGGCAACATGCCCCTGAAAATCAAATCCATTTATGTGACAGGCGATACCGCCGCTTTTTATGCGGTGGCCAGGTCCATGACGCTTAATCCCGGAAACAATCAGACCATTCCGGTCAAATTCCGTGTAACCGATACCCTTTCCCGCAGCGCTTTCCTCAACATTTCCACCAACCATCCCAGCCAGCCTCTTTACCGGATTAAACTCAGCGCCTGGCAGGAAGTCACCGGCCTGGAACCGGAGCTTCGTGAAGATAAGCTTTCCATTTATCCCAACCCCGCCGGGGACGAACTGAATGTTTCGCTGCTTCATGAGCGCATCCGCGGATACAGACTTACAAACCTCCAGGGAAGAACGGTGGCTGAAAAGCAGGTGACGGCAACACGCTTACTCAGGCTGAATCAACTGCCGCTTGCACCGGGAATCTACCTGATGGAAGTGACAAGTCAAGCCGGTAAAAAGTACAAAGGGAAGGTGGTGAAGTTGATGGATTGAGGTAGGATTACCCGAACTGTTTTGTCCTGAAAAGGGTTTACACATGTTCTTTAATGGCTAATTGCAGCCATCACGCCATTGGTGGATTAGCCCTAATTCTTGGCACCAATTCCCGAGCGTATCGCGTCCCGCCAAAGGCGGACGAGACAAATGCAATACGCCCTTACGGCGCCAGCACAATTTTTTGATTTCAACCGCAAGGTCCTTCTTTTCTTCCCTACTGTTCTTTACGGAATCTCAGAACACGGCTTTTTCCTTCAGACAGTATAAGAAGCGCATAAATTCCATCGGGCAGGAATCTGAAATCAAGCTTGTTGTGGGCAATTTCCGTCGAAGAAGCCCAGACCTGCCGGCTGGTAGCGTCCAGGCAGATATTTCCGCCTGACCGTTGATGCCAGAAGCACTTCATCGTAAGCCGGAAATTCCTGACACCACATGGAAGTAAGGAAGCGGACCGACCATCCATCTAAAAAAAAAGTCTTCGGCCGCAAAAAAATTATTAGGTTTGAGGATAATAAAAATCAATCCAGAGCAAAATGTATAAGCAAACGGTTATTTTCCTCTTCATACTTGCCCTGTTCTCTTCGAGACATGTTTTTGCGCAATGCCCCATGCCACCTACAACCCTGGCTGGTACAAATGATTCCTGTTTTACCCCTTTTGATAAAGGCTTACACCAAGCGGACCGTGAGATACAATTCGCGGCATATCAACCTGATGGCAAATTGATTATCGGAGGCGATTTTAAAACAATAAACGGTCAAGCAAGGGCGACACTTGCAAGATTAAATCAGGATGGAACTTTAGATAACTCCTATAATACCGACCCTTTATTAGGATTTAATCAAAATATAACAGATCGAATATCGAGTTTATCCATCCAATCTTCCGGAAAAACATTAGTTCATACATTAAGTTTATTCTCAAGTAGTAAAATTTTAAGACTTAATCTGGATGGGTCGGTTGACAATACTTTTAACACAGTGTACTGGGAAGAATCAAATATGGTTGTCCTACCAGATGATAAATTTCTCATCAACTCCGATAACAAGCTTTTCAGATATCATTCCAATGGCTTGATGGATTCTTCCTTCCAGTTTCAGAACACCTTCGGCACAGGAAGCATAAATGGATTTAAAGTTGGCAATAATGGTATCTATGTTTATGGCTCTTTCGATAGCTTCAATGGAGTTACCTGCCCAGGTATGATCAAGCTAAATCTGGATGGCAGCCGAAATTTATCGTTTTCTCAATGCCCAATTCCCTCTAATGGAATTGGAGATGTTTTGCCTACGGATGACGGAAAAATCCTGGTTTCAGGAGGTTTTGGATCAGTTTATCCCCGGGAAATACTTTTGCGGTTAAATGAGGATGGTTCACTTGATAATTCATTCTCAAATGGACAAAAAATACGAAGTCCTCAATCCGCCAATTTTTATCCTTATGGAAAAAAAATTCTTAAAACCCCGCAGGGTAAAATAATTCTGGCAGGAAATTTTTTTAGAATTAATTCCATAACTGCTAATTCAGTGATGGTATTCAATTCTGATGGAACTGCTGATTCTCAGTTTATTCCTGATTCTGATACCTCAGAAAAAAGGTACATCAAAGCCATCGCATTTAAGGATGGTAAAATTTTTCTGGCTGGTTTATTTAGAAAGTACAATGGCCTCAATCGCAATTATTATACCCGAATAACGGAAGATGGAAATACTGATATTACATTTTTAAACCCTGTTGCAGGTTATGGTTTTGATAATGTTTTGTCAGCGCTCTGTATTCAACAGGATGATAAAATAATCGTAGGTGGTTTATTTGGCAATTTTAACGGAGTTTCCAGAAACAGAATAGCCCGCCTGAACAGAGATGGCTTCCTGGATTTATCCTTCAATCCGGGCATTGGGTTTGAAGGTGGAACATGCAGAAGGATCAAGACTTTGCCAGATGGAAAAATTTTAGCTGTCGGAAATTTTACAAAGTATTCTGGATTTGTGGCCAAAGGAATTGTACGCTTGAATGAAGACGGTTCCATTGACAATACTTTTAATTCAGGTACAGGATTTGGAGGTGGCTCTGCTGCAGACTTTTTAGTTCAGGCAGATGGAAAAATAATTGTAGTTGGCTATTTTGAAACATACAACGGCACAAACCGAAATAAAATAGTTCGTTTAAACTCAGATGGAACCATAGATATCACTTTTCAGTCTAATTTAAATGGATTATCTTCATTAGAAAGTATCGCATTTCAAACAGATGGGCGGATAATAGCGGGGGGACAACGAGGTACCTTTACCAATATGCCAGGCGGGTTTATGCGATTTAATACCAATGGTTCCGTTGATAATTCTTTTCAAACACCAGCTGGTTTTTCCAATTCTCATGTTTCGTCTTTAGTGGTTTTGCCAGATAACAAAATAATTATTTATGGCGATTTTCAATTCAAGCGACGGAAAAATATTGCCAAGTTTAATCCTGATGGAGGTCTTGACAGTGGTTATGTCAATAACAATGGCTGTATTGTTGACGATGATGCCATTGGTTTTTTGGCGATGCAATCGGATGGCCAATTACTTTTTTCAACTCTCCATACTTGCCCTGGATATAATTTAAGGAATATGAAGTTTCTTCACCGGTATAAATTGGATGGGACTCTTGACAGTAATTTCAGTTCAATTCTGGGCCCCAACTTTATTTTGTCTGGATTAGGATTCCAATCCGATGGCAAAGCAATCATAACGGGGGCTTTTACCGCTTATAGTGGCAATCCTGAGTCGTATATCACAAGAATTTTTACAGAAAATCAAACCGTTTCCATTGATCCTGCCATAAAAAATAAGGCAATGGTAAGCTACCCAAATCCCGCAAGCCGGTTTATTACACTTAAAGGCACCAGTTCCATTCAGGAGCTTCAGCTTTTTGACAGCCATGGCCGCGCACAACAGGTTTCCTTTTCGAAAAGCAGTGAGCAGGGGCTTGACATTTCGAACCTTAAAGCCGGCATTTACTGGCTTCGGCTTATTACCGCAAGAGGTGTGAGTATGCAGAAAGTGGTAAAAGAGTAATTAATAGCTCTATAGTTTTACACCTGCGCCCCTGTTTCAACAGCCTGAAGGAATGCGGTGACAGCTGCTTTGCTTGAGTTCATTACAACAAATATTCTGAGACTTTCGTCAAGCCAAACACTGGATTACAAGAAATTTATGCCACGATCGGGCGTGGTTGCGTCTCTACAACCAAATGCCCAAAAACCGCCACCGTCGCCTGCGGCTCCGCCCCTTCCATCCGGGGCGCAGGCTGAAAAATCAGGCCACATGGATTTTCCGTTTCACCGTAGCAGGCGGAACAATTACTTGACCCAAATGTAGGGGCAAAAAATTTTTTGCCCCTACTGCACACGCTGTCAGGAATTTGCAATTCCGGACCCGCTATCGCCGGACTGTGTGTCGCCATGGCGCATTTTTAATCCAAAACAACAGAAATGGTGTAAGCATGCCGGGACAGAGTCCCTTATCTATTTATCGCCCGTAGTCCACGCTGCGCAAGACTAAGGACAGATGGTACCGCTCCGCTGGCTGCTCTTAAAACGCGGTCTGTCCGCCTATGGCGGATCCAACCGCAGGCAATCC
>JBIPNA010000035.1:0-15651 GCA_044375665.1 Catalimonadaceae bacterium | reverse complement strand
CCACTGGTCCGTATTTTTTGGCCTGGCGAAAGGAGTTTGAGGAATTGTTGCAGGAAATTTCCAGATAACTGCTATTTCGCTTCAGCGGAAAATCAGCATTGGTTATTGCTATGACCTGCTAAAAAAAATGGCCTGGTTTGGAACCAGGCCGTTTTTTTTAACCCAATAAAATCAAAGTCCGGGACAAGGGATCTTTCTGTAAATGATCCTTTTCCGGCATTTTTCGTTGATGAGCTGATAACTCAAAGACACTTCGAAAGTATTACCCATACTGTTAACTCTGGTGCCGATGGGGAAATCATAGCTAACCCCCATTTTTATCAAACCATAATCAGAGGGAACTTTGGTGCCAGCCATAAAGCAAATCGATTCCTGATTCAATCCATTGGCTGGATTTTTAAATACAGGGATTCCTCTGTACCATGTGCCAATAACAATCGGGTCGTAGGTAAAAAAGGTGCCAATTTCAAGTTGCTGAAAATTTCCCTGTGTTTTGTAATGAAGGGTAGGGGTAATACTTTTTTCTGGTCCGCGTGCCCTTCCAAAGCCTCTGGCTTTCTTAAATGAAATCTTGTAGCCACCATGCACTGCCACCTTCATTGGGAGACGTTCTGTGGCACCATACATGCTCTGATTTGGCTGATTGAGATGATGAGCAGCGCCACCAATGTACATTTTGTCGTTAAACAGCAACAAGCCTGTTGCAAAATCAATAAATGAAACGTCTGCAGCATTCAGCAGTGGCTCGTTGGTAGGAGAGGTCTGGCCGGACTGAGAAAATTGATCAGGAAAAGTTAGCCGGCTGAAATCCATAGTCCGGTAATGGAAGGCTCCTTGCAATCCCATATGCACCTGCCAGTCATTAATTATAGGAATTTTATAGGAACCCATAACAGCAAGTTGTGTGGAGTTAAGCGGAACGGATCCGTTTTTGTCCTGGATAATCATTCCCCCAATGCCCAGTCTACCTGATTTATCTTTGTAATCGATGGTTCCGTACAGGGTGCTGAAATCCCCATTGTATTGTGACCTGTAATTCACCATGGTTTTGAAACGCGAAGCAGTCAACTTCCTGCAGTCATAATCCAGGTTGCCTGCAAAGGCAGGATTCAGGTAAAGGGGAGAAGAATATATCTGCGTAAACTGAGGGTCCTGGGCCCAGGATTCAGAAACAAAAACCAATAATTGAAGCAGCGCAGTTAGCGCATATAGGAGATTCTTTTTCATGGACATCAGCGGAGGATGGTTATGTTTCCGGTTTGCTTCTTGACCAGAACCTGGCCATCAAGATCGCCTGAATATTCAATGACGTATTTGTATGATCCGGAAGGACATGGAGTTCCTTTATAGGCCCCATCCCAGGATCCATCCATTTTTTCGGAATAGTAAACCATCTGGCCCCATCGGTTATACACATAAATCTTTATCTGGTCGATGGAATAGCCTTGAACCCGCCAGACATCATTAATCTGATCTCCCTGAGGGGAGAACGCAGAAGGGATGTAAAGAACAGGGGCGCAATTCACAACTTTTACCCGGATGGTATCTGAATTGCTACATTCAAATTGATCGGTTACCCTAAGGGCCAGATTGTAAACCATTGTATCTCCTGTGGGCACGTTGTAAAGTCGGCCAATGCTTCCTCCCGAGGAATCAGTTGTCCAGACATAGCGCTGGTAACCCAAAGGTCCAAATAGTTTAACGGGAAGATCCACACATACAATGGTGTCTTTCCGACCATTGTTTAATATTCCAAACCGTGGAAGTGGATTCACCCTCAACAATGAAACTGAGTCCCTTGCGACCCGGCAAAAGTTGTAAACTTCAAGATAATACTTGCCTGGATTCCCGGTGAACAAGGTATCATTCGTAGAGATAACTGCACGGGTACTGCTGTCTATCCATCGGTATTGATACAAACTGTCTACAGGAGCCTTAAAAACAGCTCTTTGGTTTTCACAAATGACGGTATCATTGAGAATGCCCGTGGTTGGGAATGGCAAACTATCAATGGGGTAAATGGCGGAGGAATCCTGGCAACCACGATCTGTCCTTAGAATCACCCTCACTGTTCCTGTTTTTCCGACGGTAAAAGTAGTTCCTATTGAATCAGGTACATTGGCATTATTGTATTGCCACTCATAAGTAAAACCAGGCGACTTCGGTGAAACACCAAGTTGGGTGGTGCTGTCTTTACAAAACCGAAGGTTCCCTGTGACTCTCGGTACAAATCTTGGAAAGATGGTCAGGGTATCACTTAGGGAGGTGTCCGGACATTCCGCCCCAAGGTTTCGGACGACCAGTTCATATCTTCCTGAGTTTTTCACAATCAGGCTATCCGCAGTAGGGGAAGGGAGACCGAGCCTGAGTCCATTCCGGAGCCATTGATACTGATATTCTGGTTTTTTAACAGCTTTAAGGATAAAGCTATCGCCGGCACACAATTCTTTTATTCCTGGGAAAATGGCTGTAGCCTGTGGTCTGGGGAGTACCCGGACCTTAACAGTATCACTGTTTTGGCAATTGGTGATGGTATCAAGTACAGTTAATCGGACAAAAAACGAATCAACCGTTGGTTTTGGATTTGTCAGAATGACGATTGCATTAAAAGAAGTGTCTACTTCGATGGAATTGGGGATAGGCTCAAACCATTTGTACACCAGGTTAGGTATAGAATCTCCGCCAAGTAAAAGTGGCAACCCCGTACAAGTGGCTGTATCCAAACCAGCAATTGCCCTTGGAAGGCGGTTTACAGTAATTTGTTTTTGTTTGCTGGCGATGCATCCGCTCGCGTTTGTTACAGTGTATTTAACAGTTATATTACCCAATAGGGTATCTCCGGTTTTAAACAACCCGCTTTCGGAAATTCCGGGTCCAGTCCAGATTCCTCCCGGTGGAGTAAACTGGGTCATAGATAGAGATGTTTGACTTGCACAAATGGTGTCGTTCTTTCCAATTTGAATGATGGGTGCAGGTTTTACCAGAACAACGCGGGAAGCCTCAGAAAAACAGCCATTGCTGTAGTTCACTTTGTATTTAATCAGTTTTGAGCCTACAAGACTGGCGTCCGGACAAAAAACAGTTCCGGATGTATCTACACCTAATCCAGTCCATTTTCCACCTGCCGGATATTGCCCTGTCAATACAAAACAGGAGTCATTGGCGCATACTTCATTGCTTGGACCTGACCGGGCCACAGGGGCATACACGATGGTCAGAAGAACCGAATCGACCAGCCGGCAATTGTCTTTTTCATAGGTGTAAAACAATTTATGGAATCCCACCTTGGTCGTGTCAAAAGTTAGCGTGCCTCCAGGCGCCATAATGCCTGGCGTGGTACTACTCCATTTTCCAAAAGTCTCGGCCGGAGGAACAAATCCGGTCATGGTGTGGTTCTTTTTGTAAGAACACAAGGTAAGGGTGTCGGGTCCTGCATTAACAACCACAGGTGCGGTAATGGTTACATTTTTGGTATCAAAATTTGTGCAGCCATTGTTTGTAACCGTCAAAGTACAAACGTGTAAGCCTGGGAGCAGAGCAGCCGGATTAAAATTCCCGGATGCGCTCACGATTCCAGGTCCTGACCAAATACCGCCTGCAGTCCCGGTAAAAGCTTGTATCCCGGCTTTAGTACAAAAGGTTTCAGGATCTCCGGCCTGAACATCCGGGGCTTCTTTTACAGTGATGACACGGGTTCCTTTCGCCTCACATTCTGGTCCTCCGTTTTTCCAGTTGGCAGATACTGTATAAGTCAAAGTTTGAGGCCCTGTTAAGCCACTTGGATTGAAAGTGGTTGAATTGCCAGCTCCGGTAAGCCCAGCTCCGGTCCAAACACCGGTAATTGATGGCGTACTGGTTGGGTTGTTGGCCGGTAACCCTGTCATTAATACAGGTAGCTCGTTATCACAAATACTAAATGCTACTCCTGCATCCACAACCGGCAGGGGATTTGTTGTTACCACGACTGTATCTGTTGCGGTACAATTGGCCCTGGTTGCGGTCAAAATATATGTCGATCTTGTAAAACTAATTCCCAGATTACTCAGGTTCAGCGTTGGCGCCAGATTTGTACCTAAAGCTGGAACATTCCAGGCATATCCGACTCCGGGTTCGGCCGTACCGCCACCAATGGTAACAGATTCTCCGTGGCATTCGGTGACATCCCCTCCGGCAAAAGGTCTTTCAGGGGAAAGATTGATGGCTACCTGAATTTCATTTGAGATAAAACCATTGTCAGTTACTATTCTTATTTTGTATCCGGGGCTGGTAGGAAGACCGTTGGGGATAGTGACAGGAGTGTTGTTTGCAGGGAGATTGCCCAGGAAAATTGGATTCCCAAAATTACCCGCCCCATCTGATAGTTGAGCTGAAAAGACCGTTCCGGGCAGAAAACCAGATTGTGTAAAATTTAATGTGGCTTTAGCGCCGGTACACAAAGTTGTTGGACTTACTGAATTCAAAGTACAACTGGGCCGGTTAACAATCCGGATGTTATCAATAACGATGCTATTGTCAATGGCAGGGTTGGGCGCTGTGGCCGGGGCTTTGTTTCGCCACAGGAATCCGATCCGGAGTTTCTTGGTTACCGGATCAAAGCCAACGAAATTAGAGCTGTTTATGGGGATTGGGTTGGCAGTTTGAGCTCCGGGTAAATTTAAGCCCGGATAAGTCTGAAGTATGTCCCATGTGGTACCACCATTAACAGAATAAATAAGCCGCATAGCAGCATCCAGATTTGAAGGGAAAGCCTTCTGAAAAATGAAATCAAATTCCAGGGAAATATTTCCTCCCTGATAAGCTGAAGCCGGGAAATCCTGCTTCATGAAAGCAACTTTATTGGTTGCATTTTCCAGGGCAGTTGCGTTAAATTTCAATAGATTGGTCAAACCGGGGGTATTTCCGCAGTTTCCGGCCTGACAACTTACATGCAGATTGGTATTGTCGATCGGCAAGGAAATGACCGCATCATTTGAATTGAAGGACCAAACATTTGCAGCAGTCCCATTTTGGGGAAGGCTGCCTGAAAAAATCGCATTACCATCCCCGGAAAGATCCCACCTGGTACCCGGATTGTTGTTGAAGGTTTCCTGAAAAAGGATTTCAACATTGTTTTGGGCAGAGACCTTGCCAAGTGGAAGCAAAAAACAAAGCAATATAAAATAAGGGCCCCAACGGGAAGTTTGAAATGGAAATGCCACAATCTGAAATTTCATTTATTCTGTTTTGGATGGAAAACCTCTTTAAATTGGATCATTCAGGACTTTCCAAGGTGCAAGTATAGGCTTTCAGGAGCAATATTTAAATGGGAATTTTCCTGAAATTCTTGCA
This sequence comes from Catalimonadaceae bacterium, assembly GCA_044375665.1. Taxonomy (GTDB): domain Bacteria; phylum Bacteroidota; class Bacteroidia; order Cytophagales; family Flexibacteraceae; genus CAMDMI01. Next base: position 10,323 of record JBIPNA010000035.1, on the reverse strand, counting down.
GTTGGACATTCTGAATACGATTAAAGCATCGGTGGTAAACGATTAAAAAGATTGGTTTTTGTATTTAAATCCGTGCCTCAGAAAAAAATCACATGAATAAATTTTAAAGAAAGAATCAAACTCCTATTTTTGCACCCGATTTGTCTGATGGTGTAATGGTAGCACAACAGATTTTGGTTCTGTTTGTCCAGGTTCGAGCCCTGGTCAGACAACATTAAAGACCCCGCTTTTGCGGGGTTTTTTTATTTACAAATGCGGATTGTTTCTTGTGTCCCCTCCCTGACCGAATGGGTGGCTTTCCTGGAGCCAGGTTTCCTTGTAGGAAGGACCCGCTTTTGTGTTTCTCCGGAAGGAATCCGGGCAGTTCCCGTAATTGGTGGCACCAGAAAACTGAACATCCATAAAATCCTGGATCTGAAGCCAGATTTGGTTCTGGCTGTTTTGGAAGAAAACAATAAGGAGGAAATCCAGGAAATTCAACGAATGGGAATCAGGGTTGAGGTTCTGCAGATCCGAAACTGGAAGGAAGCAATAATTGGTCTGAATGAAATAGGAAAGTGGATGAAAAGGGAAACTGAGGCCAACGGGTATTGCACACTGATGGAAAATGCTTTTTCATCTTTGAAACCCATCCACGGGGAACCTACTGCTGCTTATTTCATATGGCACAAACCATGGATGGCCGCAGGAGGAGATACATTTATCCATTCTATGATGGAATTGGCCGGTCTGAAAAACATCTTCAGTCACCTCAACCGATACCCGGAAATTGATATTGAAATACTGGAGTTGAAGAATCCAGATTTTATTTTGTTGTCTGACGAGCCTTTTCCCTTCAGGGAAGCACACAAAAAAGCACTTGAAGCACTTTTACCCAGAACCAAAATTCTCCTCGTAGACGGTGCTGCCTTCAGTTGGTACAGTCAAAGGATGGCGAATTTCCCATCCTACATGACAAAACTTTTTAATATATTCCGGAGTTAACCTCCAAAGGCTTAGGGTCTGGCGATTTTATTTTATGAATCTCCGGGAAAAATTTGTGGATGCGCTGGAAAGCCTTATATATTTAAAGTCTTGAAAAGCTTCAAAAAAAATTACATTTAAACGACTGATAATCAATTCTGAACAAAAGATGGAGGTAGAGCTAAGCACTGGATTGGATATAAAAACAGCACTCAAACAGGTTTTTGGTTTCGACAAATTCCGGGGCAACCAGGAGGAGATCATAAACAACCTGATGTCAGGTAAAAATACTTTCGTCATCATGCCAACTGGTGCCGGAAAATCTTTGTGTTACCAATTGCCGGCAATTGTACAGGAAGGGACTGCCATTGTTATTTCACCTTTGATCGCCCTGATGAAGAATCAGGTAGATCTCTTAAATGGGGTAGGGGTAAATGCTCAGTTTTTAAATTCCACCCTTACAAAAACCGAAATGACCAGGGTCAAAAAGGAAGTCCTGGCAGGAGAAGTAAAATTATTATACGTTGCCCCTGAATCACTTACGAAAGAGGAAAACATAAGCTTCCTGAAAACTGCACGGATTTCTTTCGTTGCCATTGACGAAGCCCATTGTATTTCGGAATGGGGCCACGATTTCAGGCCTGAATACAGGCGCATCAGGAACATCATCGATTTATTGGGCGAGCTTCCCATTATTGCCCTGACAGCAACCGCCACCCCGAAAGTGCAGCAGGACATTCAGAAGAACTTAACGATGGAAGATGCTTCCATTTTTAAATCTTCTTTCCGCCGACATAGCCTTTACTATGAAATCAGGCCGAAGGTCAATGCCAAAAAGCAATTGATGCGGTACATTTTATCCAACAAAGGTAAGGCAGGTATTATCTATTGTCTATCGAGGAAAAAGACAGAAGAAATAGCTGAATTCCTCCGGGTCAATGGAATCAAAGCACTTCCCTATCATGCTGGCCTCGACCCTACAACCCGAATGCGGAATCAGGAACAATTCCTTCGCGAAGATTGTGATGTCATGGTTGCAACCATTGCTTTTGGAATGGGAATCGACAAACCAGATGTTCGGTTTGTAATACATTATGATGCCCCAAAATCGCTGGAGGGTTATTACCAGGAGACTGGAAGGGCAGGAAGGGACGGTCTCCCTTCAGAATGCCTGATGTTTTTTAGTTACGCCGACATCGACAAACTGGAGAAATTCAACAAAGACAAAAGCGTTACCGAGCGTGACAACGCCCGCTTGTTGCTGCAGGAGATGACCGACTTTGCCGACTTTTCCGTTTGCAGGGTGAGGCAGGTTCTGCACTATTTCGGGGAGTATATGGAAAAAGACTGCGGTAACTGCGACAATTGCATAAAACCTGCGGTCAAATATAAAGTAGAAGAGGAGGTAGTAACAGCTTTGAGGGCTGTCCTCCAAACGGACGAACGTTTCCCGATTCAGCACATTGCAGAAGTTTGTGCGGGCATTGAGAACGACTATTCAGTCAGTTACAACCATACCAAATTGGATGTTTTTGGGAAAGGAAAAGATCATCCCGTCAAATGGTGGTACTCCCTGATTCGTCAAATATCCATTAATGGATTAATTTTCAAGGATTTGGAAAATTTCGGAGCACTTCGGGTGTCACCGGAAGGACTAAAGTTCCTCGAAGCGCCTTACCCAATCACTTTATCTACAGATCACGATTTCACTTCCGAGCAGATGGATGTGGAAAATGACACAGATGAAAAAGAACCCATAAAAGGAAACGCTTACGATGGAGAACTTTTCGAGTTGTTGAAGGGGCTGAGGAAAAAAGTAGGCAAAGAAAAAAATCTTCCTCCTTACGTTATTTTTTCAGACGTGGCCCTCGAAGAGATGGCCACCGTGTATCCAACCACCGAACAGGATCTGACTCAAATTACCGGTGTAGGACAAGGAAAGGCCGGCAAGTTTGGAAAGGCATTTGTGGAGCTTATCGCCAAATACATCAAAGAGAATGACATAGAGACGGGCATGGACGTGGTGATAAAAACCACCGGGGACAAGTCCAGAAATAAAATCCAGATTATTCAGCAGATTGATAGAAAACTGGATCTGACTGAAATCAGCGAAAGCCGTAAAATCTCCATGCCGGAACTTTTGCAGGAAATTGAAATGATCTGCTTCTCAGGTACCAGACTAAATCTGAACTACTACATCGACAGTATTTTAGACGATGACAGGCAGGAAGAAATCATGGATTATTTTTATTCTGCCGAAAGCGATGATCTTGCCCTGGCCGTTGAAGAATTTGATGGGGAATACACCGAGGAAGAATTAAGACTGATGCGTGTTAAGTTTTTTTCCGAAGTAGGAAATTAATTGCTTGATTTTCAGGTATATTTGACATTGTCAGAAGTTTCAATTTGACATTGGGAAACCTAATGTTTTATTTCGCAGTTTAGAAGACGTGTAATTTTTGAGAAAAGCATAAAAATGAGGCAACTAAAGATAAGTAAGCAAATCACCAACAGGGAAAGCCAGTCACTTGACAAGTACCTTCAGGAAATTGGAAAAGTAGATTTGCTTACCCCGGACGAAGAGGTCGATTTGGCCAAACGCATCCGGGAAGGAGACCAGGCAGCTCTCGAGAAGCTAACCAAGGCCAACCTCAGATTTGTGGTTTCTGTTGCAAAGCAATATCAAAATCAGGGATTGAGTTTGGGCGATCTTATCAATGAGGGTAACCTCGGTTTGATAAAAGCAGCTCAGCGGTTTGATGAAACCCGTGGATTTAAATTCATCTCTTATGCAGTTTGGTGGATCCGCCAGTCTATTCTTCAGGCCTTGGCAGAGCAATCCAGGATTGTTCGCCTGCCATTAAACAGGGTAGGATCGCTCAATAAAATTTCTAAGACCTTTTCTGAACTGGAACAGAAATTTGAAAGAGAACCATCTCCGGAAGAACTTGCCGAAGTACTGGAAGTAAGTACAAATGAAATTGTAGACACCATGAAGATTTCTGGTCGTCACGTTTCCATGGATGCACCCTTTGTACAAGGAGAAGAAAACAGCCTTTTGGATGTTTTGGAAAACGATTCTGAAGAAACACCAGATTCCGATCTGATGGTCGATTCTCTCAGGAAGGAAGTTCAAAGGGCACTCTCAACGCTTACACAAAGGGAAGCAGATGTGGTCACCTACTATTTTGGATTGAATGGCGCTCATGTTATGACCCTTGAGGAGATTGGTGAAAAATTCAATCTGACCAGGGAGAGAGTACGCCAGATCAAAGAAAAGGCAATCCGGCGTCTGCGCCATACCAGCCGAAGCAAAGCACTTAAGCCTTACCTCGGATAATTTGACATCAACATTTCTTAAGACCGGCATTTGCCGGTCTTTTTTTTTCGGCAAGGGCGCTAAAATTCCTTTTGTCTTCTGTCTGATTAAAATTACGGGTAAGAATCCAACTTTGTATCTTTTAATAATATCGACAATCCTCCCCTTTTTTGTGGTCCCAAATGGGACATATGCTTTTGGGAACTATTTTTTGAATTCGTTTCAGATCTGCAGTTTTTTAATGGTTCAGACCAGAAGGTGGGCAAGCCTTCTGATCCTGCTTTTCGGAACTTCATGTGAGGAAAAACCTTGCATTCAGGCACCTTTTTCCAGACTCGGACTAATGCATTCAACAGAATGGAAAACCAGTATTCCTACCGATAGCTTGTTAATTGTTCTTGCAACAGGTCGATACCCCATAAGTGCCTGGCCCTTCGATATTAGAAATCGGCCAGAAGGAAAGAGTCTTCATATTCGGATTCCTGAAAATCAATCTCAGTTCTGGATGGTTTATTCAGGAAAGAGCAGGAAAGATTCCGTTTTGATTCGTTTTGATCAAAAGCTGAGGTATGCAGATGGTGCCTGTGGTTTTTTCCCAGGTTTTGAGAATCTGATATTTCAAAGTTTTCAAGGTTCGTACTTTGGAAATGTACAGTCCTTTTCACAAAAAGGAGATACCTCCCATACAGTTCATGCGCTTTTTATTCCTTAGCATTTGGCTTTCCGCTTTTGGCAGTCAGCTTCCATCGTTGGCTATTGACAACCGAGACTCCACCCTGGTCCCAAACAAGAAAGGAAGGTTATTCATCGGATGGGATTTGTCCCGAACAGCTATGTGGATTGGTGGCGGAAGGCAAAAAGGAATATTTACCACATCTGAATATTTAAAAGGTAAGCAACTTTTTGGTTTTGGCTTTGGATTGGCAAGACAATCTGCAGATTTGGACAGATTTTCAACAGAAAGCAGGGGAACCTTTTTGCGGGCAGGGGTTACCCGCTGTTTTTTGGCAGATGGGGACAATTTGGTTGGATTCGGATTGCATGCCGCAACCAGTTTTTATCAAACAACTCCTTCAAAGGTTCTGGTCTCCATTTTTCCGGAAAATGGATTTGTCTCCACAAATGCCCCTTCCCCTGATTCACAAGTAGCGGTTTGGTTGGAATGGACCGGAATGGCCCGAACCCAATTGTACCGGCAAATACAAATGGGGTTTGAAGTTAGCCTGCGGTGGCGTGCTTTTGTATCAGATTCGGAGTTTCCAGCTTATTTCATACCTGGTTATGGATTAAGGCAGAATGGGTTTCAACCCTCTGTCCGATATTTTATTTTTGTGCGTATTCCAAAAATGTAACTGATTTGGCAGCACAATTACTTCGCATCCATCCAGATAACCCAGAACCACGAAAAGTTCAGCAGGTAGTGGAAATGCTTCGGGAGGGCGGGTTGATTATTTATCCTACCGATACCGTTTATGGTTTGGGTTGCGATATTTTCCAGCCCAAAGCCATCGAGAAAATAGCCAAAATCAAAAATCTGAAGCCCGAAAAGGCCAATTTTGCTTTTATATGTCATGATATGAGCCATCTTTCAGACTATGCGAGGGTTTCAACCCCAGTATTTAAAGTCATGAAACGTGCACTTCCAGGCCCATTTACTTTTGTCCTTCCAGCTACTGCAGAAGTCCCAAGGATTTTAAACAACAAAAGGAAAACGATTGGAATCCGGATTCCAGACAACCAAATCATCCGGACACTGGTTCGTGAGTTAGGGCATCCAATTTTAACTACTTCCATTGTGGATGAGGACGATGTGCTTGAGTATAGCACTGACCCCGAACTGATTTTTGAAAAATTTGAAAACCAGGTAGATATAGTTATTGATGGTGGATATGGGCACAATGTCGCTTCCACAATTGTACTTTGCGAAAACGATGATTTTGAAGTCATCCGCCAGGGGCAAGGCGACCTCTCTTTATTTCTGTAGAGAAAGACTGGTTTGTCAGAAAAAGGATTTCGCTATATTTATCATTAATGAAGCTCCTGATTTCAATACTTTTTCTGGTTTCGGGTTTCTGTCTTCGGGCCCAACCCTTACTGCTTTCAGGAAAAGTGCTCCATTACAAAACAGGTTTACCTATCCCGGCTACTGTTGTTTTTGAAAAAAAGCCAGATGCCTCCGTTACCGTAATTTCCAAATCAGATGCTTCAGGGTATCATGCCCGTATATATTACCGGGCTGAATACCGGGTTAAAGTTTCTTCACCTGGATTTGTAAACGAATATCGGGATGTTAACCTCAATCTGGATTCTGCTCTTTTTCAAACAAAATGGGATTTCTCATTGGTACCCATCCATTTGAATGAAGTTTTGCCTTTTTCCCATTTGTTGTTTGAAGTGGGATCGGCCAGGGTTTTGCCGCAGTCTTTTTCAGAATTGGACCGACTTGCGGAGATCCTTGGCGAAAATCCTGGTATCAGAATCCGATTGGAAGGGCATACCGACAATCAGGGCAAAGGCCGCAAGAGCATGCGGCTTGCCAAACGGCGTATCGCTTCTATCCGGGAATACCTTATTGGGAAAGGAATTAATGGTGCAAGGATTAAAATGAAGGCTTTCGGGGGGCAGAAGCCTTTGTCTCAAAGTGATGCACCGGAAGCCCATAGAGCCAACAGGCGGGTTGAAATACGGGTGATAGGTATGGATCCTGAGGAAAAATGACAAATTTCCCTACATGGGCCTCAATCTAAGTTTAAAACCAGGAAACCGGTTATTCTTTTTTGTACTTTTCGCCGTTTTTTGAGCCTTGAACTCAAGTATTTATCATGAATAAATTGTACTTTTTCATTTTTGGCCTTCTGCCAACTCTTGCTATGGCTCAAAAGCCAGCAACCCAGAAAATTCTTTATGCGGACAAAGTCATAGGTTTTTCCTCAGAATATAGTTTCGAACTCTATAGTGCACAGCAGATTCTTGGGGAGCCCAATGCGCTACCAGTAGGAGGGGACAACCCATTTGCATGGAGCCCGAAAAGGCAGACAGGGGAACAATTTATTACTGTTGGTTTTCCTGAGGAAATTGAAATTGAGCAAATCGCCATTGGCGAATGTTACAACCCGGGTGCCATATCTAGAGTGATTGCCATCGAGCCCAATGGGAAAGAGCACACAGTCAACCGATTTACCCCTAAGCCACTTCGTCAGGACTCCCGATTGCTCCATATTTTTCTTGAAGAAAAATCGCCATGGCCGGTTAAAGCAATCAAAATTGAGCTGAATTGCGATAAAGTTCCTGGCTTTAACAGTATTGATTTTGTTGCCATTTCAGATGTAAAAACACCTATAGAAGTAAAAATCAATGATTCTCAACGAATCAACCCAAACGTGGCCACGGAACGCCTTACGGAAAAAATAAACAGTCCTTACGATGAAGTTAATCCCATCATTTCACCGGATGGTAAGCGCCTTTACTTTGGGCGCAAAAATGATCCCGGGAATTCAGGCGGAAAAAAAGATGATGAGGATATCTGGTATTCAGATTGGGATGAAAAAAAAGGAGAGTGGGGCATTGCCAAAAATATCGGGGGACCCTTCAATAATGAAAAACCAAATTTCATGTGCTCTATTACGCCTGATGGTAAAAACATTCTGATTGGTAATATCTACAAATTCGGAAAGAAGATTACCATGGAGGAAGGTGTTTCCATGATTACTGTGACACCTGAGGGATGGTCTAAACCTGTTCCACTCCGGATTAAGGGCTACGTAAACGAGTACAAGAAAGCCAATTACTACCTCTGCCAGAACCGAAAAGTCTTGTTGATGGCCATACGTGCAGAAGAAGCAATGGGCGGTGATGGGATGGACCTTTATGTGAGCTTTCTGGAACCCGATAGTTCCTGGACCAAACCGCTGCACATGGGAAAAACGCTAAACAGTGTTGGCAATGAGCAGGCTCCTTTCCTTGCCGCAGATGACAAGACCTTGTTTTTTAGTTCCGATGGATTTTCAGGATACGGAAGCGACGACATTTTTATGAGTCGCCGTTTGGATGATACCTGGACCAAGTGGTCTAAGCCGACCAACCTTGGAAAAAATATCAACACAGGGCAATCTGATATCTTTTTTTCACTACCTTCCAATGGCGACTATGCTTATTTTTCTTCTTCAGGAAATCAATCCAATGGACAGCTGGATTTGTACAGGCTGAGGATTCCGGATTTATTCAAACCCTTGCCTGTAATCGAAATTTCAGGTCGCGTCCTGGATAAGTTTTCCCGCAAGCCAATCCGGGCCAAAATTGTCTACGAAAACCTGAGCGAAAACAAGGAACTTGGTATCAATGATTCTGATCCCAGTACCGGTAAATACAAAATTGCCATTCCAGTTGGTGCCAAGTATGGATATCTTGCTCAGGCAGATGGTTATCTTTCCGTTACCCAAAGCCTGGATGCTACCAACCTTGAAGAAGCTCAAACCATTTCACAGGATTTATTCCTGATGCCCATCAAAAAAGGAACTCAGATTGCCCTCAACAACATTTTCTTTGACTACAACCAATCTGGCCTAAACAAAGAGTCTTTTGCCGAACTAAACCGCCTGGTGGATATGATGAAGAAGAACCCGAAAATGAAAATTGCCATTGGTGGACATACAGATTCAAAAGGTTCGGACGAGTACAATATGAAACTGGCTTCAGAAAGGGCAGGGGCAGTTCAGGAGTATCTTTTGAAAAAGGGAATTGAGCAGGGCCGAATGACCATAAAAACTTTAGGTAAATCAGATCCTTTAACCACCAACGAAGAAAATCCTGATGGGGCTGCCCTCAACCGTCGTGTGGACATTACTTTTGATGGTGAGTAGAAGGAATACGATAATCTGGTTCTGCTTTTAGGAAAGGGAATGCACTCCTGAATTCCATTAAAGCTTTGAAGTTGAGGGATCCCAATCGGATCCCTTCTTTTTTTATTGGTTCGAGGATTGGTTTGCCAAGGAAATCAGCCAAAGTAGAATGACCGGGATAAATATGTGCATCTTCCTTGCCAATCCGGTTTACTGCCGCAAAAAATGCCTGGTTCTCTATTGCCCTGGCGGGAATTAGTTTGTCCCAGGCCTGAATACGGGGTTCAGGCCAATGGGCTGAGCAAAGTATAAGGTGGTAGTATGGTTCCCTGTTCCGTAAGGTCTCCGGAAAGCGAAGATCAAAACAAACTGTCGGCTTAATCTTCCACCCGAGGTAATTGAACAAAGGGAAATTCTGGCCGGCAGAAAACACTTTGTCTTCGCCAGAAAAAGCAAAAACATTCACTTTGTCATACCATTGAAAGCCTCCCCCAGGTTCAGCAAGAATAAAGCGGTTGAATACTTTGCCTCCTTCCAGGATAGAAACAGATCCGCATATGGCTGCTTTTTTTCGACCTGCCATAAGCGACATCCAGCGGCAGGTTTTTCCTCCCATTGGTTCAGCTGGCAGGGTAAAAGCATTCCGATACCCTGTGTTAAACAACTCTGGAAGCAGGTAGAGGTCGGCGCCGGAATGGTTTTCGAGAGATTCTTCCAAATACGCCAGATTGCCATCGGCATTTGCGAATTGCGTGTCAGCCTGAACCAGACCTACGTGAAAGTTTTCAATCGGATTCATTGGGGTAGGGGAGATTTTCAGCCTCGGGAGCTGCCTGTTGTAAAAAATCAAAAAGTGCCTGTGTCCGGATTTTTCCTATTTCCTTTTCCAGTTCTGGGCGATCATTTTCCCGGATGTTGGCCAGCGAGGTGAAGCGTTTGTAAATGTAATCAATAGATTTCCCACCCAGTCCTTGTACACTTTCCAATGCCCGCTTTAATCCGGCTTTCGAACGTTTGCTTCTATGAAATGTAATTCCAAACCGATGTGCCTCGTCTCTCGCTCTTTGCAATACCTTAAGCGTTTCCGATTTTTTTTCAAGATACAATGGGTAAGGGTCTTCGGGATAGAATAGTTCTTCAAGGCGCTTGGCAATGCCAATGATGGGTATTTGGCCATAAAGGCCAAGGTCTTTGAGCGCCCTG
>JBIPNA010000034.1:0-15667 GCA_044375665.1 Catalimonadaceae bacterium | reverse complement strand
CAGATGGAAAATTAACCCTGCCATCCGGTATCTGGAAGGAGTTGTCCGGGTTTCATTCAAGACTGTTGTTGATACTGCCAGTTATTTCACCTTAGATTTCAATAATGCGCTTTTAGTGGACTCAGTTGTGTTTAGAGCGCAAAAGATTCAAAATCAATTTATTACTGCTAAACAAATAAAAATCAATCTTGGCCAAACCTTAAATTTTTCCACTTATGATTCTGTTTCCATTTTCTACAAAGGCATTCCAGGGAATTCAGGATTTGGCGCTTTTAATAAACAATCACATGCAGGTATACCCATCATCTGGACTTTGAGCTGCCCATATGCAGCTGGTGATTGGTGGCCATGTAAAGCCAATTTAAACGATAAGGCCGACTCAATTGATTTGTTTATATCCACCCCAATGATGTATAGAGCTGCTGGAAATGGACGATTAATATCGGAAATTGAAAGTGGGGGACAAAGACGAGTTCACTGGAAACACAAATATCCTATTGCAACCTACCTGATTGGAACTGCAATCACCAACTACGTGACTTTCGAACACCGCGTACAGCTTCCCTCCCAATCTGGAACAACTGATTCGCTTCAAGTTTTAAATTTTGTCTATCCGGAAAGTCAGTCTTCTGCCCAGATTAACACCCCAAAAGTGTTGCCAATGCTTTGTTATTACGATTCACTTGTCGCACCCTACCCATTCAGCAAAGAAAAATATGGTCATGCTCAATTTGGTTGGGGAGGAGGAATGGAACATCAAACCATGAGTTTTATGACAGATTTCTCATTTAGTCTTCAGGCCCATGAACTTGCCCACCAATGGTTTGGAAACCATATCACTTGTTCAAGCTGGAGAGACATCTGGCTGAATGAAGGCTGGGCCACCTATATGGCAGCGCTTTGTGAAAAACGGTTTGGGACTACGAATTTTACCAATTGGCTAAATTCACGTCAGAATTCAGTAAAAAGCCAACCTGGAGGATCTGTTTGGGTATCAGACACTTCCGACATCAACAGAGTTTTTGATTACAGACTAACCTATTTAAAGGGGGCTCTTGTCCTGCATATGCTTCGATGGCAAATTGGAGACCTTGCTTTTTGGGAAGGAGTTAGAAACTATCAAAATGATCCGTCTCTGAAATACGGAAATGCAAGCACAAATCAGTTTATTCAGCACTTACAGAATAGTTCCGGACAAATCCTCACTGAATTTATGGAGGCCTGGTTTAAAGGCCAGGGATATCCGATTTATAATATTCAAATTAACCATAGTGAACAAAACATTGAACTTTGTTTAAATCAAACTACATCACACCCTTCTGTTGAATTCTTTAAGCTTAAAGTTCCCATCCGGTTCCGGTCTTCAACATCCGATACAACAATCGTTTTTAATCACACCCAAAATGGACAGGTTTTTAATTTCTTCCTGCCATTCTATCCCGATCAAATTACGTTTGATCCGGAAAAATGGCTGATTGCAAAATCATCTATTCAGATAATTTCAAAATCAACGTCTGACCTTCGGGTTGATCAAGCAATTAGAACCTATCCTAATCCTTTTAAATCAACCATTTGGATAGAAAATAATGTTACTCGTGAAATAAAAGTCCGTGTAAATAATCTTCATGGAAAGTATATTTCAACCATTAGAATTTGTCCTGGGATAACAGAGAATCCGGATTTTGGAAACCTTCCTGCAGGGACCTATTTTTTGACTTGTAACATGGATGGTTTCCGAAAAATCCTTCGCATTGAAAAACAGTGATCTTAATCTGTCCATAAATAAAAAAGCCTGGACTAATAAAATCCAGGCTTCAGGGTGGAGTCGGAGGGATTCGAACCCACGTCCAGACAGAAATCTCAAAAAACCTCTACATGCTTATCCGGTTTGAATTGGCCGGCACCAGGGGTTTCCGGGTAATAAAACATGACTTACCCGAAATAGGCCATGAGTCCCTCATGTAACGATGCCCTTAAGCCAGAAACCAGGAGGATATTCCCGGCAGGACAAAGGCAGAGCTAATCTCCGATTAGGCTGCCAAGGCGTAATTGAATTCGCCGTGTATGGATGAACTGTTTTTGAAGGAACAGAACAAACCTTGCATGCCATTTAATGAAATCGTCCGCTGTCAAAACCAGTCGACCCCTTTAAAGCACAAAGGTCGGAAAATTCCGACCTTTGCACAAGAGAATAAAAAAACTTATTTAATCTCAACTTCGGCACCAGCTTCTTCAAGGGCTTTTTTAAGACCTTCAGCTTCGTCCTTTGCAACACCTTCTTTAAGAGGCTTTGGAGCAGCATCAACCAAATCCTTTGCTTCTTTAAGTCCAAGACCAGTAAGGTCTTTAACAAGCTTCACAACATTCAGTTTTGAAGCTCCGGCGCTTTTAAGGATTACATCGAAAGAGGTTTTCTCTACTGCAGCTGGTGCATCAGAACCACTTCCTGCACCTCCGGCCATCATAACTGGAGCAGCGGCAGCTGGTTCGATTCCATATTCATCTTTCAGGATACTGGCCAACTCATTCACTTCTTTTACAGTGAGGTTTACCAGTGTTTCGGCAAGTTTATTAAGATCAGACATTTTAATTTGTTTACAATTCGATTAACGTTCAGACAAAGTTTTCAGCACTCCTGCAATTTTAGACCCGGAGGAGGTAAGTCCTGAAACTACATTTTGCAGAGGTGATTGCAACAAACCAATCACATCGCCAATGAGTTCATTTTTCGTCTTAAGCGTCATTAAGACATCCAGCTGGTCCGCACCTGAGAAGTACGATTTATCAACAATGGCACCTTTAAAGGCGGGAAGCCCATTGTTATTTTTTGAAAATTCCTTTATGAGTTTGGCAGGAGCTTTAGGATCAGTTGAAAAGATAATCCCGGTAAATCCACGAAGAACAGAATCTGTAAATTGATCATCTGCTAAATCGTTACGCTCAAGTGCTTTCTCAATAAGAGAATTTTTTACTACTACATATTCAAATCCACGCTGAAAACATTCTCTGCGAAAGTTATCAGTCTTCTCTACGCTCATTCCAGAGCCATTAGCGAAATAAAGATTCGGAGTATTCTCGAATTTGGTTGCCAGATCCTCAATCAGGTTGGCTTTTTCTTCTCTAGTCATAATTACAAACCTGGAATGGTGTTTTTGTCAATTTTTACTCCGGGACCCATGGTGGAAGTCAATGTTATGGATTTGAAGTAGGTACCTTTTGAAGAAGACGGTTTCAATTTACTGATAACATTAATCAGCTCCATTGCATTGTCAGCAAGCTTCTCAGGAGTGAAAGATACTTTCCCTATACTGGTATGAATAATACCGGTTTTATCTACCTTGAAATCGATTTTTCCGGCTTTCACTTCGGTGACTGCCTTACCAACATCTGGAGTTACTGTTCCGGATTTTGGATTTGGCATTAAACCGCGTGGACCTAAAACCTTACCCAAACGACCGACCTTTGCCATGATGCTTGGCATCGTGATGATAACATCTATGTCTGTCCAGCCACCTTCGATTTTAGCAATAAAATCATCTAGTCCAACATAATCAGCTCCAGCTTCTTTCGCCTCTGCTTCTTTGTCAGGAGTACACAAAACCAGTACTTTGACGGTTTTACCTATTCCATGTGGAAGTGCAGCCACTCCACGAACCATTTGATCTGCCTTTCTTGGATCAACACCCAAACGAACATCAATATCGACAGAGGAATCAAATTTAGTAAATGAAACCTTCTTCAACATTTCTGCAGCATCAGTCAAAGAGAACTCCTTGTTCACATCAAGGACGGCGAATATTTTCTTTTGATTTTTAGTCAACTTTGCCATCTTAATTCTCCCAAGGGGCTTTTCCTGTGATTGTTATTCCCATATTCCGTGCCGTACCGGCAATTGTCCGCATAGCGGGCTCAACCTGAAATGCATTCAAATCTGGCATTTTAGTTTCAGCAATGGTCCGAACCTGTTCCCAGGTAATGGATCCGATCTTTTTCCGATTGGGCTCAGCCGAACCGGATTTCTGTTTTACTGCGTCAAGAAGAAGCACCGCTGCCGGAGGAGTTTTTATGACAAAATCGAATGATTTGTCAGTGTAAACAGTAATAACCACCGGAACTATTACCCCAGCTTTGTCCTGGGTCCGTGCGTTAAACTGTTTACAAAACTCCATGATGTTCAAACCCTTGGAACCAAGAGCAGGTCCAATCGGCGGCGATGGATTCGCTGCGCCTCCCTTTATCTGGAGCTTTACGTAGGTACTTATTTCTTTAGCCATGGCTAACTTTTAACTGATTGTAACTTTTCCACTTGCGTGTAGTTCAGTTCTAAAGGGGTATTTCGCCCAAAGATCTTCACCATCACGTTAATTTTCTTTTTCTCATCGAATACCTCCTCCACAGTCCCAGTGAAAGTGTTGAAAGGGCCATCAATTACTTTTACCACCTCACCTTTAATAAAGGTGGTCTCAAAACGCATAACGTCTTCTTTTGACTCATCCACTCTTCCAAGAATTCTGTTTATTTCAGATTCCCGAAGAGGAACCGGAACTTTTTCAATTGAACTCCTGTTGGCTCCCAGGAAGCCAATGACCCCTGGAACACTTTTTATGGTGTGAAATGCTTCTCCATTGTTTAAGTCAGCATTGACCATGATGTAACCTGGGAAGAAGTTTTTTTCACGAACTACTTTTTTCCCATTTCTAAGTTCCATCACTTTCTCAGAAGGTATTAAAACCTGAGTCACAACATCCTCAAGCTTCTGGCGAATAACCTCGGTCTCAATGTAATTCTTTACCTTCTTCTCCTGGCCAGCTACGGCTCTGACAACATACCATTTAAGCTCTGCCACGACTTTCCTATAATTAAAGGTTGTAAAACACCTTCATTAACGATTCAAAACCAAAGTCCATCACTCCAATTAAGAGCGCAAAAATTATCGAAGCGATCAAAACCAGAATGGTTTGATTGTTCAGATCGCCACCCGAAGGCCAGCTGACCCTGGATACCATTTCCTGGTACGACAAATTGATAAAATCTATTACTCTCTTCATTTTAATGACTATCTGCACGGGAGGTAGGACTCGAACCCACAGCCAACGGTTTTGGAGACCGCTACTCTACCAATTGAGCTACACCCGTTTTTGAAAAAGGACTGCAAAATTAGTACAATCCTTTTTATAAATGAAAAAAAAGGTTCCGCAAATGCGGAACCTAAAAACTTAATTAGTCAAGAACCTCCGTCACCTGTCCGGCACCAACAGTACGTCCGCCTTCGCGAATCGCGAAACGAAGTCCTTTTTCCATGGCCACCTTGTTGATAAGCTTAACATTAACTGTAATGTTATCTCCAGGCATAACCATTTCGACATCTTTTGGCAAGGAGATTTCTCCAGTAACATCGGTGGTCCTCATGTAAAACTGAGGGCGGTATTTGTTGAAGAATGGAGTATGACGCCCTCCTTCTTCTTTTGACAGAACATAAACTTCTGCCTTGAACTCAGAGTGAGGTGTAACAGAACCTGGCTTACAGATTACCATACCACGACGAATCTGATCCTTATCGATACCACGTAGCAACAATCCAACGTTATCACCAGCTTCACCACGATCCAAAATTTTCCGGAACATCTCAACCCCGGTTACAGTGGATTTAAGGTTCTCAGCACCCATACCCAAAATATCTACAGGATCGCCAGAGTTGATGATACCACGCTCGATACGACCAGTGGCAACTGTTCCACGTCCTGTAATTGAAAATACATCTTCTACAGGCATAAGGAAAGGCTGATCAGTCAAACGAGGAGGAATTGGAATCCATGAATCAACAGCCTCCATTAACTTATCAATTGTCTCGACCCACTTTGGATCATCATTCAAGCCTCCAAGGGCAGAACCCTGAATAACAGGTATACTATCTCCATCAAATTCGTAGAAACTTAAAAGCTCACGAATTTCCATCTCAACCAGTTCCAAAAGTTCAGGATCATCCACCATGTCCACTTTATTCATAAAAACAACCAGCTGAGGCACTCCTACCTGACGGGCAAGAAGAATGTGCTCGCGGGTTTGAGGCATTGGACCATCAGTAGCAGCAACCACCAGAATTGCACCATCCATTTGGGCAGCTCCAGTAACCATGTTTTTCACATAGTCAGCGTGGCCAGGACAATCAACGTGCGCATAGTGACGATTTTTTGTCTGATACTCAACGTGGGAGGTATTAATTGTAATACCACGCTCTTTTTCTTCCGGAGCATTGTCAATAGAAGAAAAATCCCGTACCTGAACAGAAGAATCGTGCTTTGAAAGCACTTTAGTAATTGCCGCGGTAAGGGTAGTTTTACCGTGATCGACGTGACCGATGGTACCTATGTTTACGTGGGGTTTGGACCGGTCAAAATTCTCTTTAGCCATGATGAATTATCAATTGAAGGAAACGAATACAAAATTAGAGCCAACAATGGGACTTGAACCCACGACCTCTTCCTTACCAAGGAAGTGCTCTACCGCTGAGCTATGTCGGCTTTTCAAAAGAGCGGGAGACGAGGTTCGAACCCGCGACCTACAGCTTGGAAGGCTGTCGCTCTACCAACTGAGCTACTCCCGCTTTTGATGTGGGGCGTGATGGATTCGAACCACCGAAGACGTAAGTCAGCAGATTTACAGTCTGCCCCATTTGGCCACTCTGGTAACGCCCCGAAAAGGACGGCAAAAATAGTAAAAAATCAATTCATCTGCACAAGAGAAAAAAAGATTAGTTGCAATCATAAAAAAAAAATCTCCAGACCCGGAAAAACAAGGATAATGAAATTAGCAATCAACAACTTAGAAGTACAGGCAATATTGAAGAGGCTGTCCTTTCAACTTTGTGAGCTTCATCATTTTCACCCAGATTTAAAAATCATATCCATTCAACCAAGAGGAATAAACTTCGCCTCCAGAATTATCGAACAAGCAAAAGTGATTTCTGGAAAAAAAATAGAATCAGGGGTTATTGACCCTACATTTTACCGAGACGATCTCCATCACTCGAAAAAAATCAGAGTTCCTCTTCCATCAGAAATATACTTCTCTGTTGAAGATCAACCCATTTTACTTGTTGACGACATCCTTTTCACAGGCAGGACTATGCGAGCATCGTTGGAAGCAATTTTAAGCCTTGGACGACCCAAATGGGTAAAAACACTAGTCCTTATAAACAGGTCAATAGATAAAGAAGTTCCGCTAACTGTGGATTTTGAAGGGAAAAGGCTTGACCTTCCGCCCGACCAAAAAATTTCAATTTCTTTTGAATCCGAACAACCAAATATAAACTTGTATTAGGATGAATACATTTAAAGCAACCAAATTAACCAGTATTGATGATTTGGACGCAGAAGACATTGATATACTATTTGGTACAACAATGGAATTCCTGGCCTTACTATCCCGGCCGGTAAAGAAAGTTCCAAGCCTGAAGGAAACTACCATTGGCAACTTGTTTTTTGAAGATTCAACAAGAACAAGAACATCATTTGAACTGGCTGAAAAAAGATTGGGCGCAGATGTCGTAAATTTCTCAGGATCAGGGAGCTCTGTAAAAAAGGGGGAGAGCTTAATTGACACGGTGAAAAATCTCCTCCGCATGAAAATAGATATGATAGTAATGCGGCACCGTTATTCAGGAGCTGCTGCTTTTGTATATGAACAAACAAAAATTCCAATAATTAATGCCGGTGATGGAACCAATGAACATCCCACTCAAGCTTTACTGGACCTATTTACTCTTTGGAATAGGGGAATACGTACAGAGGAAATGAATATAGCATTGCTAGGAGATATTCAGCATAGTCGGGTTGCCGGCTCGTTGGAAAAAATATTCCTCAAGCTAAATATTAAGTATAAAAAGTTTGGACCGAACACCGTCCAAAGACAATTTTCGCCAGGTTACAAAGCGACCAACTTTGACAGCCAGGAATACAATATCCTCTATAACCTTAGAATCCAGAGAGAGCGACAAAACAAAGAGTTAATTCCAACTTTGGAAGAATACCATGAGCACTTCGGGATTTCAAAACCCAAAACCTATCCTGGCCAAATCATTATGCACCCTGGACCGATAAATCGAGGCGTGGAATTAGACTCAGAAACTGCAGACAGTACTGATTCAATTATTCTTGATCAGGTTGAAATGGGAGTGGCACTTAGAATGGCTGTATTGTTTTTGTTAGGGCAAAAAAGAGGGGCTTAAAAGCCCCTCTTTGCAAATGCAAATTTGTAAATCAGTAATCCCAAACTTCGTTTTCCTTAGCAACGAGATCGTACTCATATTGTTGAGATGCGACCAAAATAGCTCTGTCACTGGTATTATACTCAGGAAGGTCCTCTATCATTGCATCCTTAGGATTTGAAATTTTAACAATTCTGGAGCAGAACAACCTCAAATCCATAGCATCTGACATTCTCTTATCCTCAGCTCTATTCTGAGAGTTGTACCATCTCGCGTTTGGTACATTTCGGAAAACTCTCACCATGTCCTTGTATTTAAAGGAAGCTACTTCTGTTTCCGTTCCTTTAATGGTGTTATACTCCGCTGGAATAAATAAAGTCACGGTTTGAATGTCATAATAGAATCTGGAACGCTGCTTATCAAACAACAAATTCTCCCGGAACTTTAGAATGTATAATTGTTTTGGCATGAAGGGTGTTCCTGTTCCAGGGATAGGATTTCCATCAGCATCTACCTGCGCACTGGAAGGATCAATCACTTTGTCCTTGAACTCCTGGAGTGAAAGCAACCTGGTAAGTGAATCTTTAGCGTATGCCTCAAGACGACCTGCATAAACTTCATCCACTATTGCCTTGGTTATTTCATTATCCTTGGCTAGAAATGGACGGTTACACTTTTCCCTCAGGTCAAGAACCCTCCAGACCTGCATTTTGTACATTACGTCTGAAGAATGAACTTTTCTGACCGACAAAGGATCATAACCAGCGGCAATCACCACTGAATCCTCTCTTCTAATGCTATCCATCTTCCTGTCTGCGTCACTTACTGTGGGCGCTGGAGGAGGTGGAGGAGCTGTTTCTGCTGGTGCTACAGGTGCCGCCTCGGTACCTGCCGCTGCCTTCTTACCCTTTTTCTTACGCTGCTGGCCTTCTGAGACAGACGCGCTAAACAAAAGAGTAAGAAGAATTAAAATTTTAAACCTCATACACACTTTTTTAAATAGATAAACACAATTATTAAAACGAATTAATTTACTGGGATTGTAATAACTGAAGAAGCTGCATTAATCTGCACATCTTCTGATTCATCCCTGAAATTCAAACGTCTTGCTTTTTTGATAACAATGATAATCCTATCCCCAGATTGAGCCGCAGCCCGAATTGAAGCCAGGTTAACATTGTCGCTCCGGATGGGGAGAGTCGTAATTTCACGCTTTCCACGCGCCAACGTAACCTCACCATCTGTAATATTGTAACGAGCTTCCTTAGGTAAGGCCGCAGCAAAAGCAGGATCTGGCTCAGCCAATACCTGAATTGAAGAAGGACCAGGAGCAGCAACACCACGCTTCTGATCTACATAAGCCCCTCCGATTTTGGCAACAATAGCTGGGCGGGGAACACCCCGTACAGGGAAATCTTTGGTACCAATGGTAGACCCTTCGCTTGCCACAGTAATCTGAACTTTTGCATCAGCACCTTTTACATTTGGAATAACGATAATGGCGCCTTTGTCCTTTCCATTAATAATGTTTGCTCCTTTAGCAGAGAAGGAAGGTTTATAACTTGCACCCAAAGCAGGAACCTGGATATTCAAATCATTTCCACAATTGTAATACAAAGCACTAACCGATGCAGACTTTACATCAATAACTGGCTTTGCAACAATGTATTCACCTTTAACAACAAAGGTGGTATCACCTTCTCCAGCAGGCTTGGGCATGATAACCTGACCTTCCCAATTTTGCTTTGAGTTACCTTCAGCGTCATATTGATTAGCAGAAGCTTTAAACTTGACAATACCAACACCATTTTCAACTTTTATTGGACTACCCTTGAATTTCATGGTAGGCACAATAGCTGAAGATCTGGCTGTTACAAACATTTTGGCCTCATAGTCTGTACCTGCGGCAACAGTTGAGGACATGGCACTATATTGAGCCTCAATTACGTCAAACTTAAAGTCTTTGGCACCAACCTGACCAGCTAATCTGGCCAGAACATCTGCCTCATAAGCTGTAATTTTACTTTGCTTGTCACTAAGCACAGCGAGTGCTGCAATCATTGGGGTATGAGCAAAATTTAATTCTGCAAAATCCTTCCCTTTTTGTTCAGCATCCCCTTTGGTTAATGGATCATCATTTGCATCCTGAGCAAGAGGAGGAAAAGTCGTCCCTGCCACTTTATTCAATTCAGATACAAATTTGTTAAGTTTATCCTTTAAGGGATATGCTTTTCCTTTTTTCCCGGTTGACGGATCACCCACCATTAAATTTGCGGTAACATCCTCGTCCTTCAAACCAACATAATTACCCTTTTCATCCTTTCCGCCTGTTTTGGTAATTATTTCCTGCTTGTAGCCATCAATTTCAGCAATCATCTCACGGGCCATTTTCTTAATACGGTTGGCTTCATCAAGGACGTTTTTGTACTGAGGAGATTTCTCCACAGCCTTTTCAATTCCTTTTATCTTTCCATCATTTGCATTATTGGCATTTCTTACTGCCAACTCAAGACTGGAATTCAAGAACTGGAATTTCTGCAGAATCGCAGAAGACACCTGGAGTGCTAGCAAAGCGAGCAAAACCAGGTACATTAGACCGATCAGCTTCTGCCGCGGCGTTTCCTTACCACCTGCCATTTTTTCTTAACTTAAACGTTTGAATGAAAAATAGAGATAGATTAACCTTTCATGGCGGTCAGCATATTGCCGTACACCTTGTTCAGATTTGTAAGATTTCCGGTAAGGTTTTTAAGCTCACCTTTGAACGCCTCGGTATCCTTGCTGGCATCAGCCATATTGGACATAGCATTTGTAAGATTAGAATAAAACTTATTCATCGCTTTCAAATGATTATTGGCATCCTGAAGCTCCATTTCATACACAGCATTCAGGGCTCCTAAATTTTTCGTTATTGCCTGAACCTGGGCATGGTATTGCTTGGCATCATTTGCAGCATTTGACATTTCAGCCATCGCCGATACGGTTGATGCATATGATTTATTCATTTCCGTCAATGCTTTAGAAGCATTAGAAATGTTGGATGCGTATTCTTTTGTTGCTACAGATGCGCCAGTTATATCTGACATTTTTGACACAGACTCTGCAAGGCCCGTAAAACCTTTACCCAGGCGATCAATCATACTCTGGTCAATTTTTGCATTGGCCAGCATCTGATCCAATCCACCAGCTCCGGGACCAGAAGCAACTGCTGCTTTCCCGGCACCAGCCTTCTGCATTTTTTCCCAATATTCATCATCCAATTCTGGATAAACACGAGACCATTCCGGGTCATGTGGTTGCGGAGCAAAAGCAAAAAGAAGGAACAATAGGGCTTCCGTTCCAAGACCTGCAATCAACATAGGTCCCGCACCAGCCCAGTGCATGATTTTAAAGAGGGCACCCAAGATTACAACGGATGCACCGACACCAGTAATAATAGGAGCAATCTTACCATAAAACTTCTCCTGAAAGCCACCTTTTTTTGCGCTCATTTTGTGTGTGAATGAAAATTAATTTGTGAAGAAAAAAACAAGATTTAGAATTCGTTGCCAGCAGACCTGCCCAAATATGTTACTACGCAGCGGAAGCCGACAAATGATTTAGCCGTATCTTCGTACTCGAAGTTCCGGGTTCCATTTTGGAGGAAATAAGAAATATCTTTCCAAGATCCACCTCTGACCACTTTACGTGGTTCCTTTTCATCGAAATATGTGGGATTCAAATCCCAGACAACTGGAACAGATGCTTCAAAAAAAGCGTCCTCGCACCATTCTGATACATTTCCGGCCATATCATATAGCCCGTAGTCGTTAGAAAAGTACTGACCGATGGGCGAAGTATATGAAAAACCATCATCATAATAGTTACCCCTACCAGGTTTAAAGTTTGCGAGCATACATCCCTTCATGTTTCGGACATAAGGCCCGCCCCATGGATAAGGTGCCAGGTCCCGTCCACCACGAGCTGCATATTCCCATTCAGCTTCAGATGGCAAACGAAAATTTGGCATAACTGGTAAACCGGCATCAGTCCTGGCTTTATTGAGATATCCGGTTCTCCACTTGCAAAATAGTTTTGCAGCCTTATAGGTCACGCCTACCAAAGGATAATCATCAAAAGCCGGGTGAATCCAATAGTACTCCATCATCGGATCTCCCATGTGGTGGCTGAAATCACGAACCCAGACAGTAGTGTCAGGATAGTATTTCTTTTCTGCCAACATCTGCTGGAACTCTTCGCTTATCGATCCCAAGCCGACGGTGTCGTCTGTCTGGATAGCTTCAACAAACTGGCGATACTCGTTATTGGTAATCTCGGTGTCGTCCATATAGAATCCCCCGATGGTTACCTGTTTGTTGTAGTTGATGTGAGAAGCTGCAACATCTTCGTCGGATTGGCCCATATGAAAAGTACCGGATGGAACGGTAGTCATTCCATATGGCACAGTTTGAATCCAACCTTCCCGATTGGGTACTCCAATCAGTTCACCCTGGATGTCTTTCTGCCCAAGGCCACAAGAGCTCACCAATGCCAAAGTGGCAATGGAGAGCAAGGGACTCCATGCCCCGATTTTCTTTAAATTATTCATAAACACCCTTAAATGTTGCAATTGATATTGCTTTTTGATTCAGATACACAAATGTAGGACGGGTCCAGGAATGAATAGTTGAGGATTTTTTGAAGAAATAACGCTGTAAGGTTTGAATAAATTTTTTACTTTCTATACCGAGGTGTGCGAATTATTGGTTTAGGTCCCTTCATTGACATCGGAATGAAATAAGAGGCCATAAACTCATGAGAAGTTGGTCTCTTGGCGTCGGTTGAGGGAACAGTGTAATCCAATGAATATGTGATTCTTAATCGGTTTTGCATGGCCGTCAGACCGAGGATAGCGGAAACAGCATCTCCTTCGCGGTAAGCCAATCCAGCAAGAAACTGATTATTAAATTTCGCAAGCGCTGAAACCTCATACTGAAACACTTTCGAGTCGTACTTCAAATTAAGAGAGGGAGTCAGCACAATATCGGGACTAAGATCAAAGTTGTATCCTCCCATGATATAGTAGTGACGGTTTAGCGTACTCTTTGCCCCTGAAAAGTCAAACTGAGGCTCTGCCAGGTGTACTGAACTGAGACCGGCAAAAAACTTGTCCGATGTATAATACAATCCAAAACCAAAATCTGGAACAATTTGACCACTTGATCCGAGAAGATTGCGATATACCTCATCATTTGGATCGTTAACCCGAAGTTCATTGGTAGAAATAGATCTTGAATGAATGCCCAGACGCAACCCAGCGCTAAGCTTTCCTGTGCCAACTTTGAAATGATACGCACCGTTTAATGACGCCTGAATATCATTAAGTGGTCCGATCTGATCGCTGTTTACAACCAGACCTACTCCAGTATTGGCTTCGAAAATTGGTAGCGAAGCAGTCAACAAAATATTTTGTGGAGCACCTCCTACATCGTTCAAACCTTTATAGCCAGTCCATTGGTTTCGGTACAACAACCCACCTCGAAAGCCTTGTTCAACACCAGCTGCGGCCGGATTGAAATAAACCTGGTTGAACATGTACTGAGTGAAATGTGCGTCCTGCTGTGCATATGCGGATGAAAATCCCAAGCCAACAGCCAGAAACAAGGCGGCGAATAATTGTCTTTTCATTACGATCTCAAAAGATATGAGGGTTCAATTTTATGGCAAATTTCCTATTTGAAAAAATTTTATTCTTTGGAAGCCTTAATACACCCTTTAATATACTCCTCCAAAGCACCTGTCATTGATGGAGCATTTGGCAGTGGTGCCTGAATATCCAGGATCAGATTGGCGTCTCTTACTGCCTTTGCTGTGGTAGGGCCAAAAGCTGCAATTCGGGTGTTATTCTGTTGAAAATCAGGAAAGTTATGGAAAAGAGATTCTATTCCTGAGGGGCTAAAAAAAGCAAGAATGTCGTAATAAATATTTTTCAAATCTGACAAGTCACTCGGTACTGTATTGTAGAAAGTAGCCTCTGTGAATTTGTAATTATTTTTTCGCAAGTATTCCGGAAGGTCACCTGTTCGAATATCCGAACAGGGAAAAAGATAATTTTCTTCTTTATGCTTCTTGATAGAATCAACCAAATCCATTGCTGTTTTTTGTCCGACAAATACCTTCCTTTTTCTAATTTGAATGTACTTCTGAAGGTAGTTAGCTGTTGACTCGGATACGCAGAAATATTTCATTTCGATTGGAATATCAAGCTTCAACTCACCAGAAATCCGGAAGAAATTATCGACTGCATTCTTGCTGGTAAAAATAACAGCAGTATGATCCAGAATATTAATTTTCTGCTTTCGAAAGTCTTTAAGGGAAACTCCCTGTACTTCAATGAAAGGTCTGAAGTCAATTTTGATTTTGTACTTCTTCGCCAAAACAAAATAGGGAGAATCCTCATCTGCTGGCTTGGCTTGGGTAACCAAAATGGAATTTACCTTTAGAAGGCGGGAAGTAATGTCGGGATTCAATGTTTCACTCATATTTAAAGATAATCACTTCGCATCACTCTGAAGAGAAGCAGGAATGTTGCCAAATTGAGGGTGCAAATATAAAAAAGTGTTAGTGGAAGGCGAAACCTGTATGCACGACGCAATACCTGAAAAAAGAGGAAAGAACGAATAGTAAAAAAAGAAAAACCCAATCCAATAATAAGGTGCTTCAATGGTATAAGTTGCTCAATGTCAGTCCCAAAATCCAAAAAATTCCAAACTAAAATTATTAAAGAAAGGCCAAAAAATGCCTTAATATCTGAAAAGAAAAGTGGAAAAAATTTCCCGGTAAGCGATAGTAAAAAAAGGGAGACGGTACTCACTAAAAGTGGGTAACTCAAAATCAAAAAAGGCATTCTGAAGGTCTCAATGAACTTTTTTTGATGAAATGGAAAGTCATCAAAGGGGGTGGAAAAAAGTCCTGAAAAAGAAAAAAAAATAATCAACAACCCGAGAACAAGGGGTGTGACACCTATTTTTTGGAAGTTAAAGTCAATTTCAAAGTTATTAACAGGCCGAACAAAATATTTCTGGAATGCCTGAAAATTCAAATTTCGAAAAATGATGACAACCAATACCGCCAGGATAGAGAAAAGCGGTATTACCTGAGGTGAATTATCGACCAGCCCGCCGGTTGTTTCCTTTCCATTAACGACTATTTTATCTTTTTTTAAGGTGCCGGAAAAAAAACGAAAATCATTGGAGACGACGGTGACTGGGCCGTTCTTTTCAAACAAAATTTTCGCCTGCCTTTGAAATGGAGTAGCTGGTTTTTCCAACAACAAGGACAATGGCATTACCTCGGAAGCAAAAACCATAAATCAGGATCGTTGAAATTTTCGGGAAAGCAATTCAAGGACAAGAATGAATGCCAGGAAATAAATCAGGTAAAAAAGTAAAAGAAAGTTATCTCCGAAACCGGCAAGGGCCA
>JBIPNA010000327.1:0-4184 GCA_044375665.1 Catalimonadaceae bacterium | reverse complement strand
CTTCCCCTGAGACAATTGTTTGGGAAGACGGCAACACCTACCCAATGGTCCGGATGGAGGTTTCCTCAGCATCTCACCCATTTTATACCGGAAAGAAGCAATCTTTTTCTGCTGCCGGCCGGGTGGAGAAATTCAACAAAAAATACAACAGATAAGTCAAACAACGACTTCAACCAAAAAAGGCGATCCACTCAGATCGCCTTTTTTTGTATTTGAGGCTTTCAAAAATACTATCGGTCTACTTCCCCCATAACCAGATCTACCGAGCCCACAATGGCAATCAGGTCTGCCAATAAATGACCGGAACTGATATCCTGTAAAACAGACAGATTGCTATAGGAAGGTGTTCTCGCCTTCAACCGAAGGGGCACATCAGATTTGCCATCAGCAATCATAAAAAAAGAAAGTTCTCCTCGTGGGGTTTCTCCGGAAAAGAAATATTCGCCAGCCGCAGGTCTGATTTTTTTAGGACAGGCTTCCTGAGGATTGAATTGAGCTGTACGTTTCCAGGTACTCAGCAACAGGTTGGCACATTGTCTGATCAGGCTCAAAGATTCATAGCATTCCCGCATTCTGACGAAACTTCTATCCCAGCAATCCCCGGTAATGCCCTTTTCGCCCCGACCGATGGGAACATCAAACGACAATTCCTCATACTTGCTGTAGCCCGGTCTTTTTCGGAGGTCCCTTCGTATTCCTGATCCCCTGAGCATGGGACCGGTTAAACCTGCGTTTATGGCCATAGCTCTTGAAACAGGGCCAATTCCAGCGGTCCGGCCAATAAAAATGGAATTTTGAATCAAAATCTCCTCCAATTCCCGAAGATTGGGCTCGAGATGATCTGCGAACTCGAGAACTTTTTCCTCAAAACCAGGAGGCAAATCGTAAAACAGACCTCCAATCCAGATGTAGTTGTATAAAAGTCTGGCCCCGGATGCCCATTCAAGCAATCTGAGTATATGTTCCCTATCCCGCATCAGCCATAAGAAAGGTGTGAATGCACCTAAATCTAACCCGTAAGTCCCGAGGGCTACAAAATGAGATGCAATCCGGTTGAGCTCGCAAACCAGGATCCGGATAAATTCTACCCTGGGATGTATCCTGTCGGTAATCCCGAGCCATTCCTCCATAGCCAGTGCAAAAACATGTTCAGAATTCATGGCTGCCACATAATCCATGCGGTCGACATATGGAATAATCTGCTGAAAAGGTAAATTCTCGGCGTGCTTTTCAAAACAACGATGCAGATATCCTATATGAGGCCTGACGTCATTAAGAACTTCCCCTTCCATTCGCACTTCCAACCGAAGGACGCCGTGGGTTGAAGGGTGCTGAGGCCCGATATTGATTTTACTTTCCCCGGACAACAGGTCTTCTTCGGCCCAGACCGAGGGTTCTGAAAGATCCAGATTTCCTGGCGCATACACATATTGTACCTCCCGGATCTGAACTTGATTGGACATAAAATGTAATTTTCTCAGGCTCCGCTCTTCCCAAATCTGGGAAGCTTTCCTTTTAATTTGGCATTTTTATACCAGAGGTATCCCAATACAGCACCTGCAATGTATGGGATACACATGAGATACAGAATTCCGGTATTGAGACCCACGCCATACTTGGAAGAGTTGGCTGAATTGGCTTCGATGGTCGCTTTGCACATGGCGCATTGGGCCAGGGCTTCCCATCCGGGAAAAACCAGCAGCAACAAAATCAGGAGAAAAAACAAAGGCTTCTGCATGTTTATACCGGGTAAAAAGGTCGGATCATAAAGTAAACCAAAACGCCTGAAACGGCCACAAAAAACCAGGCAGGCCAGGTGAACTGAACGATGCGGCGATGTTTTGCTATTTGGTTGCTCAGGCTGTAATAAAAGGAAAACAAAATAAATGGTAAGACCAGGGCCGCCATTAAAATGTGGGTGGCCAGAATGATGAAATACACCAACCGCATATAACCGGCGGAATTCAGTTCGGCAGGACTTAATTGGCCATCATGGTTCAGATCACCATACCTTGTAGGTTGTCCCTGAAAGTGATAAATCACATAACAAACCAAAAAGCAGGCAGAAAGCACAAATGCGGTAGACATCCATGCCTTGTGTAATGGAATGTTTTTCCTGCGAATGGCTTGAAGGGCCAGCAAAAGGCAAATGGCTGTAAGGGAGTTTAATACTGCGTGTATTGTTGGAAAAGCAGATACATCAAAATCTCCAAGTTTGCCAGTTTGAGGCATGAGAATTAAAAATGCAACAACTGCAGGGAT
Organism: Catalimonadaceae bacterium; assembly: GCA_044375665.1. Lineage (GTDB taxonomy): Bacteria > Bacteroidota > Bacteroidia > Cytophagales > Flexibacteraceae > CAMDMI01. The sequence goes on along the minus strand of JBIPNA010000327.1, from coordinate 1,922 downwards.
TAATACAGAAACGACCAGTACAATCTGGCGATAGAGCTTTTCTTTCGATGGATCAAAGAGGGCCTCAGACATAGAACTATGGTTGGTTGGCAATAGAAAATTCAAGCATGAGTGTATCCATACTCAATGCATTACATAACCCATAAACGCCCCGAAGGTTCTTTTTTTCGTCGAATAAAAATGCTCTTGGAGGCTGGGGGAGTCGTTTCAGATCTGATGATTGGGCGGTTTGAATTTCTACCACCGTATCCTGAATCCGCCAGGCCCGGGCAGCTGGCAGAAAAACCGGCGGGTTATTTCCTTGGTTGGCAGGGAAATAAGCCTTCGGACTCGATTTCATTTTTCGCCAATAGGCATCCAGCCGGTCCTTTTGCCGCATAAATTCAAGACGGTTTGATTCAGAACCAAGCGCTGTGGTATCAAACAGTAGAATCAATCCTGGCCTCGAATCTGAAATGACAGCAAAGTCTTTTAACTGAAGGTTGTACTGATCGATGCTATAATTATTCTTCCCAAAAAGGTATAAAAACAAAATGACCAGAATCGGCCCTGTAGTTAGAATCAACAGCAAGCCGGTTCTGGCCCCTTTGGGAAACGCCATGGAAAAGTTAGTGCGATTGCAGTATGGATCCGCCTTCTACAATGAGGGCGATAACCAACCAGACAATAAACATGATGGGAATCAACACAGAGTAAATCAATGCTTTCACCTCATGCTTTAAATGCATGAATTCGGCCACAATGAAAAAGGCTTTTACAATCGTGAGCAACAAAAAGGTCGAAATGCGGAAAAGCTTATTATCCGATGTAAAGGCTATTAAAAATTCCAGTGCTGTTACGCCAAGGAGAATCCAGAAGGTTCTCCAGATCGCTTTGGTATTGGGTTTTGCAACAACACCAGCTTCTGCAGTATGTGAATGCGCCATAAGTTAAATGAGATAAAAGAAGGTAAAAACAAACACCCAAACCAGGTCTACAAAGTGCCAGTAAAGACCCACTTTCTCGACCATTTCATAGTGACCAGTCCGCTCGTAAACACCGACTACAGTGTTGTAAAAAATGATGATGTTCAGAATAACTCCTGAAAGAACGTGGGTTCCATGAAAGCCTGTGATAAAGAAAAACAAATCGGCAAAGGCCGGAGGGCCATACTCATTGCGGACCAGGTTGGCACCTTTGAAAATCTGTCCATCTACCATTGATCCGTTTTCTGTTCCAATGATAAGGTGGGTCCACTCCCAGGCCTGGCAGCTCAGGAAGGCAATTCCCCCAAGAATGGTCCAAAGCATCCATTTTTCAACATCTTTTTTGTCCATCCGGTGTCCGGCCTCCACGGCAAGTACCATGGTAACAGAACTCATGATGAGGATGAAGGTCATAATTCCCACAAATACCAGTGGAAGATGTACCCCATGTAAAAATGGAATACCATTAAAAACCATGTCCGGAAGAGGCCAGTATTCCTGAGAAAATACCGGAACATCCGTAGGACCGCCATAAGCTGGGTGTGAAAACCGGATCAGGCCATACGTAATTAGTAAAGCTGAAAAGGTAAATGTATCGGAAAGGAGAAAGAACCACATCATCAGCTTGCCGTAGCTTGCCTTCATGGGTTCAACGCCTCCACTCCAAAGATTTGTTGTGGGTGCTGTGGAAATGCTGTGTGATGCCATTTGGTTTTGTGACCTGAAATCGGGTGCGAATAAAAAGCATTTTACCAATCCGGCAAAGGCAATGACAGGAATAAAGCAGAAAGAAATAAATACCTGATTCGTTTTGATGCCAAATCAGGTGTGGACAGAAAATCTGGATCAACCAAAATTTGGCATGGTCGGGTTCTGGTTGTTCTTTTGGTCCTTAATGCTGAAAAGACTCGCTAGTCAAACCGCCACTTATGGCCTGACCAGTATTCTGGGCAGACT
>JBIPNA010000326.1:0-4193 GCA_044375665.1 Catalimonadaceae bacterium | reverse complement strand
TTCCTGATAACGGATGTTGGGTGCTACTTCTCCCCATCCCTGGAATCCATTTCGCCTGGCCACGATGCGGAAATTGGTTTTGGCCCTGGTGCTGTTTCTGGACAAAGCCCAGTCGTAACGAAGGGGCAAATCCAATTCGTTTATCTGGAAATCAATGTCGGGAGGCAAATGTGGTAAAATCATGAGGTTGGGAATTGGTCCTGCATCCTTGTGAAAAGTGGCGTGAAAAAAGAAGGCAGGCGGATAAGTTGAAAATTAGTTTTCTATTTTTACTTCTGTCCGTACTTTAGGACCAGAAATCACACCAGCATGTCAGATCCAATATTTTCAACCAAAGAACAAGAACAAATAACGGCCGCAATTCAAAGTGCCGAAAACCGAACGAGCGGAGAGATTCGTGTGCATCTGGAGCGGAATTGCCAGGGCAATGTCCTGGACCGGGCTGCTGAAATATTTGAGCAGCTGGAGATGCACAAGACCAAATTGCGCAATGGGGTTTTGTTTTATCTGGCCTATGAGGACAGGAAATTTGCTATTTTGGGAGATGCAGGAATCAATGCCAAAGTATCTGAAGATTTCTGGGATGATATTAAATGTAAAATGCAAATCCGTTTCCGCTCAGGTCATTTTATAGATGGTTTGTGTGAGGGGGTTCATCTGGCCGGGCATCAGCTGCAAACCAGTTTCCCACGTGAGGCAGGAGACGAAAATGAGTTGTCTGATAAAATTTCATTTGGTTGATCTGGCCCGGTTATTGTGATGCCAAGTTTCAATCTTTCTTCCCCATTGAAATATCCGCTCTCTTCTCTTCAGCAAACCTCATGCCCGGAAGCTCATTGGATTTTCCGGAAGTCTTTGGCCTTTGCCCTGAGCTTACTTTTCGTCTTTTGCCTTCAGGCCAGTTTTCAGGCGGAGGCTCAGAATCTGCCTCCTTCTCCCAATCCGCCAAGGTTGGTAAATGATCTGGCAGATGTGCTGAGTGCAGAACAGGAGCGGATTTTGGAGCAGAAACTCCTGGCTTATGAAGATTCGACCACCAACCAGGTGGCCATAGTTCTGATTAAAACCCTGGATGGCTACGATGTGGCAGATTATGCTGTTCAACTGGCGCTGGCCTGGGGAATCGGTTCAAAAAAGAACAATGGGGTTTTACTTCTGGTTGCCATGGAAGACAAAAAGAGCCGCATTGAGGTAGGATATGGTTTAGAACCCGTCATTACCGATGCTGTCTCCGCCAGAATTCTCAGAGAAGACCTCAAGCCAAATTTTAAAGACCAGCGGTATTTTGAAGGATTGGATCTGGCCACAGACCACATTTTTAAGGCTGCCGCCGGCGAATTTAAAGCTGAGGCGGGTGCGGTAAAAAAGAAAAAAAAGCGGTCTAAAGGCTGGGGAATCGGAACTTTTTTTGTGTTTGTTCTGGTTGTTTGGCTGATCAGTAGAAACTCCCGTGGTGGTCGGGGCGGTGGTGGAGGATTTTTGACTGGGATGCTCCTGGGCAGCCTCCTGAATAGCGGGAGAAGACATTCCAATTGGGGTGATTTCTCTTCAGGATCTGGTAGTTTCGGTGGTTTTGGTGGCGGCAGTTTCGGCGGTGGGGGAGCCAGCGGCGACTGGTAATCCCTGAAATCTTATCCTGTCAGTGTACAGTGGGCTGGTCAACCTCCGGCAAACAAACCAAAGGAATCTGAAATGATTTAAAGTGAGGTTAGACCAAGGTTTTTCGCCCACCACTTTAAGAAATGGGGCAATACCCTGGACATGGTTTTGTGGTCGTGGTATCCGTTCCCTGATTCCAGATATTCCATATCGATGCCTGCCTGGAAACCCATTTTTTCAAGGGCCAGCATCAGGTCGGCAGTATCACCGATAGAGTCGATCAGGCCATCCTGGTCGCGGTCAGCCGACTCGTCCATGGCACCGGTTTGAAACCATAATTTCAAAGGCGGTTTTTTGCTGGTTTCCCTGACCAGCTGAAGGGCAATGCGGTCCCCAGGCTGGTAGTCGTCGTCCAGATCGTGGCTGCGCCACCAGAAAGAGCCCGAAAACAAACCAGCTGTTCCCAGAAAACCGGCGTTTTCCCAGGCCAATCCAAATGCGGAAAGGGCCCCCAGAGAAAATCCCATGATGGCTCTGTGCTCGGGCGAGCGGGGTAAAGTAAACCGGCTTTTGAGCCATTTTGTTAATTCATCCGTCACGAAGTGAGCGTATGCTCCGGCTTTTGAACCCCTTTGGGCAAAATCAGGCCGGTCGATAATCCCGTATTCCTGACGTCTTTCTCCCACCAGAATGGCTACCGACAAGATGGGAAGTTTTGTTTCTGTTTGTGAAAATTCGAGTAAGGCTTCCTCTAATCCTATGGCTTTGCTGTCCTGGCCATCGTTAACGAGGAGCAAAAGCCCTTCCGAAAAGTCTTTCGCTTCTTTTGGATAAGTACGGACTTCAAAGACCACCTCCCGGCCGAGGTGCTGGCTTGGTATTGAATAGGTTTCCATTTGGCGGCGCAAATGTAGAAATTCAGACATGGGGAAAAAGAAATGGCGCACCGGCATTAGGAAAGAGGCCTTTGGTTTTCCTTTTTTTGAGGATGAAAAAATCCATATGGTTGGATTGTGATCCCGGGCATGATGATGCCATGGCCTTGATTCTTGCTGCTTTTGATCCCGATCTCCTTCTGATTGGTGTCTCAACCGTAGCAGGAAATCAATCTCTCCCCAAAACAACCTCCAATGCCCAGGCTTTACTGGCGGCATTTGGCCTCGAAACCATCCCCTTGTTTCCAGGCATGCAAAGGGCCCTGTTGGGGTCTATGCCCTATTGTGCAGAAATCCATGGCGCCTCAGGGCTGGATGGCCTGGATGGAAAACCTTTGTTTCCGCTCTCTGAAGTGCCCATTTCCTATTCGTTTGAACCTCAGCGCTGGATGCAGATCATCCGCAAATGTGTGGAAAGCACCGGAGAGAAAGTGGAATGGGTTTCTACTGGATCCCTTACCAACCTGGCCATGTTGATTTTGATGTTTCCGGATATCAGCCAATGGATCCGGGTCAGCTTTATGGGAGGGGCTTTGGGACAGGGGAATACGGGTCCGGTTTCCGAGTTTAACATTCAGAATGATCCCGAAGCCGCTCAGATTGTTTTCGATAGCGGACTGGAAATCACCATGGTTCCCCTGGAAGTTACACATACCGTGCTGGTCGGGAAGGACATTCTGAACCGGATAGGACGACATTCTCAAATGCGGCGTAAAATGGCAGATCTCCTGCTGTTCTTTGAAAACACCTACCGCAATGTATTTGGATTTAATGCACCACCTCTTCATGATCCGGTGGCGATTTTCTATGTTGTGGAACCCGGTTCCTTTCAAACCCAAACCATGCGGGTAGATGTGGAAAGGTCAAATCCGATAAGCCGGGGCCAGACCATTTGCGATTCCTTCAACCGAAATTCCGGAATTAAAAATGTTCAGGTGGCACTTCGGGTAGATACGGAGCGTTTCTGGGACAGGATGCTCAAAGCCCTGGATCGGGCTGAAATGGCCTGGTGCCTGAAGTAAAGCTTAAGAAAAAAAAGCCTTTATCTGTTCGGCAACGTAGGCTACCTGCTCTTTTTTCAATCCCGGATATAGGGGAAGACTTAAACTGGTATTTGCCAGTTCTTCTGCCACAGGGAAGGCCCCTTTTTTCAATCCCAGACCTGCATAAGCCTGTTGAAGATGTGGCGGAATGGGATAATGAATGACTGTCTTTATACCTGATTTGTCCAGATGGGCCTGCAGGGCATCCCTCCTGGTGGTGCGTACCACAAAAAGGTGGTAAACATGTTCTGCATCCGGATGAAGATAAGGCAAGGTCAACCCTTCTATGTCCGCCAGAGATTCCCGGTACCAGGAAGCAATGGTTTGTCTTTCACTCGTCCATTCCTTCACATATTTTAATTTCATGGACAGCAGCCCGGCCTGAAGTTCGTCGATACGGTTGTTAAAGCCTTTTACCTGATTGTAATAGCGCTTTTCAGAGCCATAGTTTCTCCAGATTTTTGCCTGTTCATCCAGATCAGCATGCGCAGTGGTAAGTGCACCGGCCTCCCCAAGGGCACCTACGTTTTTGGTTGGGTAAAAGCTGGTGGCATTCAGGTGGCCGAAGCTTCCGGTCATTTTTCCCTTAAAGCGGGCCAGGTGACCTTGGGCATTG
>JBIPNA010000033.1:0-15729 GCA_044375665.1 Catalimonadaceae bacterium | reverse complement strand
CCATCGGGATGAGGACTTGAAACGGATAGCCGGAAATGCCGGCCTGAATCCCCGGTCGCTACCCTTACCGCGGTTCGATTGCGGGCTTTACTTTTTCTGAAACCGACGGTTTGTCCAGCGCCCATTGTCTGTGCGCATCGACAAAATGTATTGGCCCGGTGGCAACTGAAGCAGGTTGATTTTGCAGGTGCCCACACCGCTGCCTTTCGAAAGGACTTGCCCGTTTAAATGGCAAAGCAACCAGTCGACGGGCATATGGTCGGTTGATTCAATTTGAATTTCTGGTCCCGCCGGGTTGGGATACACTTTCCATGCGGCAAAAGCAGGGGCGGGGCCTGTATGCATGAGGGTCATGGGATTTGTTTCGGTGCGGCAACCATTGGGCGCTTTGATTTCAAGACCGACCAGCGTTCCGGGAACCCATTCTATTTCATTTCCCCATATCGGCCCGCTTTGGGTTTCCCATTTGTACACATATCCTTCCACAGGATCCTGAATGGCGAGACCGGTGGTTTCTGCCACCACCACAGGGATGTAAAATGGCTTTCCTTTAACCAGCAGGGTGTCCCACTTCTGGCATTGGTTCTCGGTATTCACAATCCTGACCCGCAATTGCTTGTCGGCAGTGTCCATGGGCGTTGAGAAATTCCGGTTATCACCCATGGCTGTGAGGGCGGTCCAGCCGGTTTCGGTTTTCGCTTCCCATCCGTACTGGAGGTGCGGGAAATCGATGCCCTGAAAAGGAATGGCTCCGGTTGTTTTCCAGCAGATTTCCGGGTTGGGTACCGGCCGGACCAGATCTCCACGAAATGGAATCCGGGTTTCCTGACCCGAATACTGGGGTTGGCCCTGGCTATATGGCCGAAGCAGATTGAGGTGTTTGATGACCAGTTCTTTGGGGTCGAATCCCTTTTTAATGGCCACAAGCTGGAGCATGGTTTCTCCCTGGCCGGGTTCTAAAACAACGGAGTCCGGGACCAGTTGAAGTTCCCCTCCGGGACCCGACACCTTAAAGTCTTCATTCGGAATGGCATTCCCTTCCCAGCGAAAACGGATGGTCCATTTATCCTGGATGTTGGGGCAACGGAGAAAACGGATTTTTACCGGATGACAAATGCTGAGCGTGTCTTTTTCGTGATTTGACTTTTCTACCTGGGTGTGGTAGGTGTCTGAAACCAGGGAACCTTTCTCCAGAAAAACACCTGAGTCGTAAAGCCGGTCTCCTGCATCGCCTACGACCAAAACCAGCTGGTAAATCTGGCAGGATTGAACGGCTGTCCTGGCGGTCATGACCTTTGTTAATCCATCAAATCCGATCTGGTGGAAAAGGGAACTGCCGGCGGCGCCATTGTCTATGAACCGGCTGATGCCTTCCGGGGTCATCTGGCAATTGGCCATGTCGCCTCCCGGCCCGCTGATGCCGGAGTTGACGGTATTGATGCTTACAGGAAGTCCGTTGCCGGGGAGCCGGGAGAGATTCCTGAAGCCTTCGAGGGAAGTTCCGGCAAACATCTGGTCCCCTGAAATTCCCGGCCCTTTGATGAAAAATCCAAAGATGTCGTTGAACTGGGAACAAACAAATTCGGGGTATTCTTCTGAGGCAAAAATATACCTGAATGAAAGGGAGTCTCCATTGGGTACAATTTTGAATTGAATGGAGGCTACATCGGTTATTTTTTGCGGAAGGCCAGTGCCGGTATTTTGTGAAAGTACTTTTTGCAAGAGCTGCCTTCCCAAAGAAGCACCGGCCTGGGTATCGGCGTAGGAAATTCTCGAAGACATGGGCGCCAGCCTGTTGGTTTTTGGGATGGAGTCAATTCTTCCTGAACTCATCACCAAACCTGAGGAAAAGGCGAAACCTGATACATGCGACTTAAAACTTCCTGTGGAGGGATTGCTGGACTTCAGGTTTGAACGGACATCAAAAATGGAAACACCTTCTCCTGCAAATTGCCGCACGACGGAGTCAACCATCGGGTGATTCAATGAATCTACCTGTTTTACGGAAATCTGACCTGCACAAATGGAGGGCAGAAAGATCAGGAAAAGGATATGAAAGGCGATTTTTTGCACGTGGTGTAAGAAACCGAAAATCAAATATACCAAAAAATGTTTGATAAATCCAAAAACTTACATGAAAAAAGTTTTGTTTATCCAATAATAAATTGGACTAATATTATTTTAAGCCAGGTCATTGCGGTTTTTGGGTTCCGCTTGAATGCCTGTTTAAGCTGCTGTTTTTTTTGACGCAAGCTTTCCCCATTGTCTGTTCCTTATTTTTTGCTTTCGCCAACTGTTGTTCATTTGTCCTTGTTATGAAATCCATCGGTCTGACGCTATTCTTTTTTTGTACTGTTTTGCTTCCCATGCTCGGTCAGATTAAAGAAATCCCCCTTTACCCGGCGGGTAAAGAAATTCCCCTCTCCAGGGCTTGTGCAGAGGTGGAGAAAATGGATACGGCCAAAGGTGGAATTCCTGGTCGTTTCAGCAAGGTTCAAACACCCAGACTTGTTTTTTTTCCTGCTAAACCTGCCAATAGTCCCAAAGCAAAGTCAAAAGCCCATGCCAAATCCCCCAAACCGCTGATCTCAAAGGCTCCTGCCTTGCTGGTTGTTCCCGGAGGTGGGTACTCCTTTGTTTCGTATGAAAATGAAGGAAGGCAAATGGGCGAAAGGTTTTCAGCAGAGGGATTTGACGTTTACGTGCTGGTTTACCGGCTGCCCTTACCAGAATGTCAGACCGAAAGCAAATGGGTCCCTTTAACTGATGCCATGACGGCCTCGGAATACCTTCGGGGACTTGGTTACAACCATTTGTTTGTGCTTGGGTTTTCAGCTGGTGGACATCTGGCCAGTTCCCTTCTGACGCTTGCCGATAGAAATCCTTGGCACACGCCCGTACCGCAACCAACAGCGGCTTGTCTTGTGTATCCGGTTATCGATATGGACCACTATCAGCATACAGGGTCAAGGCGGAAACTCCTTGGGGCTGATACCAATTCGGCCTGGCAGTCGCTTTTCTCAACCCAAAAGCAGGTTAAAGCTGGAGTAGCCCCAACCATCCTGATCCACGCTTCTGATGATAAAGCAGTTGCCTGGCAAAACGCCCTTCTGTTTACAGAAGCTTTGCAACAAGTGGGAACAAAAGCTGAATTGCATCTGTTTCCGGAAGGTGGACATGGTTTTGGAATCGGTCCGGCCAACCGAAAAGTGGCACCTGACTGGGTTCCGTTGACTGTCCGTTTCTTCAAAAAATTTATTCAGACCACTCCATGAAATCAGGACTATTAACAGGTGGAACCCGCGGAATAGGGAAGGCCATTCTGAAAACATTTCTCGATCAGGGTTTTACCATGTTCACCTGCGGAAAAAATCCTGATTCGGTAAATCAGCTAAAGGAAGATTTTTCGGATTTCGTTTCCCGGGGACAACTTTTTGTGGAATTGGTTGATGTCGCTCAAAAGGATGCTTTGCAAAAATGGATTGGTTCGGTCCTTGCCATTCAGCCGGTGCTGGATTTGCTGATCAACAATGCAGGGGTTTTTCTTCCAGGTTCCATTGCCGAAGAGGCGGATGGGACTTTTGAAACCATGATCCAGACAAATCTAGCTTCAGCCTATCACACCACAAGGGCAGCGTTGCCTGGCCTTTTACAATCTCCCAAAGCGCACATTTTCACGGTTTGCTCCACGGCGAGCATTACAGCCTATACCAATGGCGGATCCTATTGCATCAGCAAATTTGGACTGTTGGGGATGAGTAAAGTGCTCCGCGAGGAGTTGAAGCCGAAAGGCATAGCTGTGACATCCATTCTTCCCGGTGCTACGCAAACCGATTCCTGGGCTGGTTCCGGCCTTCCTGATTCCCGGTTTATGCAGCCAGAAGATGTGGCTAAGGCCATCTGGTCGGCATGGAATCTTTCTCCGGGTTGTGTGATGGAGGAAATCCTGATGAGACCGATGGAAGGGGATATTTAACCATCATTTTCGGAATGCATCAAAAACAAAAAACCTGCCCATGGGCAGGTTTTTTGTTTTGAAATTGCTTCAGATTATCTTCTGAGGTAAACATAACCTTGAAACGATTGTCCATCAGATCTGGCTACATGGTAATAATAAACGCCCTCTACCAGATCGCCGCCTTTCCAGTCGTTTTTGTAGTCCGATGAACTGAATTGTTCTTTTCCCCAACGGTCAAAAATATTGACTTTGGTTCCGGGGTATTTTGAAAGGTCGCCCAATTCAAAGCTATCGTTTTCTCCGTCATTGTTGGGTGTAAACAGGGAAGGAATAAGCCAACCCTGCTGAGGTAAAATTTCCAAAGTCCGGATAAGGGTATCGGTGCAACCTGCGTTGTCCCTGACAATGAGTTGAATGTCTACCGGACAATTTGCCTGGTACGTGAAGGCAGGATTTTGAATGGTTCTGATTTGTGAAAACCCGAGGTTCCATTCCCAATTGGTTATGGCCGAAGTCCCGGCAAGGCTTTGATCTAAGAAGCGGACTTCCTGGTAAACCTGAAGCAGGGAATCGGGCACCGTGGTAAAGGCGGCAGTCGGACCGGAATTGCGGATCTGGAATGTATCTCTTACCCGGCATCCGTTCAACAATACTTCTACCCAATGGGTTCCTACGCCAAGTTCGGTTTGAGCTGCACTCACATTGTTGGACCAAAAATAAGTTGCGCCCGAATCCGAAGCTACCTGTACGGGCTTCCGGCTTCCTTTACATACCAGGCTGTCTGCTGTAAGAATGAGTTTTGGTTGTGGTGCATTTGTCAACACCACTGAAACAGGTGCTCCGGGGCAACCATCCAGACTGCTGGAAACGAAGTAAATGCCCGCTGTTTGAGGAGAAACAACCACACTTGCAGTTGGTCCCTCGCTCGAAAATCCATTTGGACCTGACCAGACCAAGGTGGCAACAGGCTGATCTACGACTTCAAAACTGGCAAGCTGACCAGCGCACAGGGTTGTGCTTCCTTTTACAACAACTATTGGTTCAGGATTTGGCTTGAAAGTCACATTTACAGTATCTCTTACCCGACACTCAGCCTGGTTTTGTACTTCTACCCAGAACTGACCGGTTGAGGAAACCGGAAGTTGGTTATCGGTTGATCCGGTATTCCAAAGATAGGTCTGAGCTCCGGTTCCGGCAGGAACGAGCACATAGGGGAAGTTTCCGCAGAAGCTCGTATCCGGACCAAGGTTTACCGTCGGTTTTGGCTGAACCAGAACGAATACACTGTCGGCCGTTCCCAGACAACTTCCCGATGCGGGAAGCGCTACATAATACCCGGACTGGCTGACATTGATATTGCTCAGGGAAATATTGGTTCCGCTGAAAATAAACCCGTTCGGTCCTGACCAGGTGGCACTGACACCTGCGGCTGCCTGAATACCGAAACTTCCGGTTTCGCCTTCACAATAAACTGTATCTCCTGTAAAGGAAACCGGTCCCGGGGCATCGAGGAACAATACATTGATGGTGTCTCTCGCCACACAATTGCTTCCATTGCTGATTGACACACTGTAGGTACCAGATTGACTGACCACCAGACTGGTATCGGTAGAGCCGGTATTCCACAAAAAGGTAAGTCCACCGCTTTGTTGTACAGGATCCAGTAAGAATGATGTGCCTGTGCAGGTTTGAAGATCCAAACCAAGATTGGCTTCAGGCTGGGCGTTGACCACAACATTCACCGTGGTAGGCGTGCCTTCGCATCCATTCAAAAATGGGACAACGGTGTACGTACCAGCATTGGATAAGGTTAAAGCCGGAATGGAAATGGAAACCCCTGAGGCCGAAAAGCCTGCAGGTCCGCTCCAGTTGTACACAGCCCCGGTTTGTGTTCCCTGTAACTGAGCCAGCAAGGTATCGCCGGCACATTGTGCTGCATCTGCCTCAATGGTTACAGATAATGGAAATGGATTGAAAACCAGTGTAATGCTATCTGAGCGGGTACAACCCTGATTCCGGACAACAACGCCATAAGTTCCACTTTGATTGACCACCAAAACACTATCGGTTGATCCTACATTCCACTCATATGTGAATCCGGCCTGACCATTTGTTGGGTCGAGGGTAAAAAGTGAATTCCCGCAAAGCGTGTCGTCTGAGCCTAAATTCACAACAGGCGCCACAACCAAAACCAACTGAATTGTATCTGGTTGTCCAAGACAGGTTCCCTGAGAAGGAAGTACCGAATACAATCCGGCAGAACCTGTGGTTAGGTTTGGAACAGTGATGGAATCGCCTGAAGCTGAAAACCCATTCGGTCCTGTCCAGGTGTAGGTTACTCCGGGTTGTTCGGAAACAAAAAGCAGGGCTGAACTGCCGGTACAATAGGCCGTATCTCCTGAAATCGGGGCGAAATCCGGATTGACGCCGGCACTTACCAGGATGGTATCTGATCCGGAACAGTTTCCGGTTCCACCACTAACCACTACAGAATATTGACCTGGCAAAGTCACCACCAGAACCGAATCGGTTGATCCTGTATTCCAGAGGTAGGTAAGGCCTGCACCATTTAAAACCGGATCTAAGGTAACACTGCCCCCATTGCACAAAGATTGATTGGGTCCCAGCGCAACAGCCGGGCCACTGCCAACGGCGATGGTGATGGTATCTCCAATGCCTGGGCAGCCATTCAGGCTGCTGGTAGCAATGTAACTTCCCGCTTGTGTCGACTGGAAACCGGGAATAGAAATGCTCGAGCCGGTTGCGGCAAAACCATTAGGGCCTGTCCACTGAACAACAACTCCCGGATCGGGGTTTGTGATTAGACTGGCTGAAGAACCTGTACAAACTTCTGTTGGACCGGAAATGGTCAGCGGTGATGGGGTTGTTCCAAATTGAATTACAACTGTATCGCTCGAAACGCAGGTCCCATCCGAAACCCGTACATAAAAGGTATCGCTTGTAGAAACGACGATGCTGGTATCGGTGCTTCCGGTATTCCAGAGGAAAGAAAATCCCTGGCTTCCCTGAACGGGATCCAGCAAAATGCTGCTTCCGGAACAAATATTTGCGTCAGGTCCCAATTCTACCACGGCCAGATTTCCAATCTGTACCAAAACGGTATCGGCTTGACCGGGACAACCGTTCAATACCGGAGTGGCAATATATTGACCTGATAAGTTTCTGTTGATGGGCTGAATCTGGATATTGTTTCCTGAAGATGAAAATCCACCCGGGCCTGTCCATGAAACCTGAACCCCGGTTTGGATGGAAGCATTCAGAGATAGCGTATCTCCCTGGCAATAATTTGTTTCTCCTGATAGGACGACCGGATTAGGCTGGGGCTGGCTTCCAATGACGATGGAATCTGTTTTGCTGCATCCGGATGCGCTGATGGTCAGTTTATACGTACCTGCCGACGTAATTGTCAGGCTGCTGTCTGTCGAGCCAGTACTCCAAAGATAGGTTATGCCGGAACCAAAGGCGACCGGATCCAGAAGTAAGCTGGAGATTCCGCAAAGACTGGTATCGTTGGGGAAAAGAATGGTCGCAGGGAGTGCATTCTGCAATCGGATCTGGCTTGAAGGCCCATTGCAATTTCCGAGCTTCGGTTGTACTGTATACACACCGAATTGATTATCATTTACGGAAGGAATTGAAATATTCTCTCCCTGAAAACTGAAGCCATTCGGACCTGTCCAAGTGAAGCTAACACCTGGTGAAGAAGCCACCCCAAAGCTGGCCGAAGCTCCGCTGCAAAGCAGACTGTCGCCAAGAATTGGAGTTAAGGCAGGGCTGGGTGCCGAAGATACCTGTACTGTATCGAATGCCTGGCAAAGGCCGAAAGTGGCAATGACACTGTATGTTCCGGGACTTGTAACGGTTAAAGTACTGTCGGCCTTGCCGTTGCTCCACTGGTAGAAGGTTTCTTCACCACCATTTGGAACGGGATCCAGTACCAGGCTTCCGTTTTGACAAACACTGGTGTCTGCCATAGGCGCAATAACCGGGCTTGGCCGAACTATGAGGGTAAAAGGTATGGTTGTTCCCGGACATCCCGGAACCGAAGGGGTCACCGAATAAACTCCGGCCTGCTGGGTCTGAACATTGGTCAGCGAAATTTCCGGTCCGTTGAATGTAAAACCATTTGGTCCGGTCCATGCATAAGTTTCACCGGAAACAGGAATGACTCCGAATAATGCATCTGAACCGGCACAGTAGTTTCTGTTTCCGGTTGGGGTTACAAATGAAGGTCCTGCTCCGAAGGTTACCCTGATGGTGTCGGTTTTTGTACAATTTCCTGTTGTTACGGCTACTGAATAAGTGCCGGCTGTTGAAATGCTTAAAGTTGAATCGGAGGATCCGGTGCTCCAGGTGTAGGTAAATCCGGGCCCAAAGTTTCCAGGATCCAAAACCAGACTGAATGCAGCACAGGCTGCACTATCTGGCCCGAGGTTGACGACAGGGCTTGGGTTAACAGTAATGGTCACATCCTGACTTAGTCCTTCGCAGCCATTCAAGACGGGAACAACACTGTAAACTCCCGCCTGGACATTGGAAATCGCCGGAATGGTCACCTGTGAACCTGTAAACTGAAATCCGTTGGGGCCTGTCCAGCGGTAAGAATAATTTGGTTGTGAGACAACTCCGAAAACAGCTGTCTGGCCGGAACAAAAGGCATTTGTTCCCGAAAACACAGCCGGATCCGGTGTGCCCTGAAACAATACCTGAATGGAATCGGCTGAAGTGCAACCTCCAATGTTGCCTGCAGTTACTTTATAGGTCCCGCTTGAAGAAATGGTAATGCTGGTATCTGTTGACCCTGTGCTCCAGAGATAAGATTGTCCACCCAGATGTCCTCCCGGATCCAGCACAAGGCTGCCAGAGGAAGCACAAATTACGGTGTCAGCACCCAGGTTCAATTGAGGGGGAAGATCTATGCCCACATAAGCGGTGTCAAAAAAGCTCTCGCACCCATTAATTTTGATAAAGGCACTGTAGGCTCCGCCAGGCTGGTTGGCCGTATTAACCAAAATAGATTTACCTGAAATGATGTTTCCTGTCGGGGAGAGCCATGCATAGGTGGCATTATCAACATTGCCCATGGTCAGACTAACCTGTCCCCCCTGACAAACTGTGTCTCCAATCGAAGCTATGGGTGTTTGTGGTCTTGGGAATTCAAAAATTACAAGAGAATCACGCGTAGTACATCCTTGAAAATCTGCTACCTGCGCCCAATAAACACCTGCTTGTGTGGCAGTAAAAGTAGTTTGGGTAGAGCCGTCCTGCCAGGTATATGTAAATACACCAGATGGTTCAATCAGCCTTGAGCCTCCGATACAGATGGTGTCGTCAGGTCCAAGGGAGAAGGTCGGGGCGTAAAACCGGACCCGGATGGTATCGGTTTTTGGGCATTGGGTTCCTGAAAGTGTATTCACCCAGTACGTGCCTGGGTCCAATGTTTCAATGGTTCTTGTTGTAGCACCGGTATTCCACAAATAGGAGGTTTTAGCAGGTCCTGCATCCAGGATCGCTGTATCGCCAACGCAAAGATTTTTGTCGATGCCCAGATTCAACCTGCTGAAGTTGGAGAAATAACCATAATTAGATCCTACGCCTGCGGCGTAGTTTGTTACCCCGACGTGAAACAATTCATCCCCTGAATTCTGGAGCAGCAAGGTGGTGCCGGCAGGAATTTGAGATGTTGAAAAATTAATCCTTGCAAACATCCAGCCGTTGCTACCCAAAATTGGTTGGAAGGCTGAAGCCGGTACAAGGTTGGGGTCTCCGTTTAGCGTAAAGTTCTGAATGGCTGTATTTTTGGTAATGACATTTACGATAAAAGTCGCTGAGTTGGTTCTGGTGAACCCAATCCGGTTGGTTCCGGTACAGTTCAATGCCGGGATGATCGCACCACCCACCTGATCAAGAATGCCTGAAATGTGTAAAACGGTTACTTTTTTATTCGAAGACAAAAAGTAGCTTTCCTTTGTCATCTGAAGTTCATATTGTTCTCCTTCATTTAAAGTATCCAATGGAATGGCATTTCCATCTACCCGGATAATGGTATTGTCTTCTGCAGCAAGGATATAGCATCTGTCCTGGTTGTTACTCAAACCACCTTTTACCAAAACATATTGCTGGCCCCAGTATTCCACAGGAATCAGTTGGTCTCCTGCAACATCAGCGCCTGGTACAGGTGGCGCAAACTGAAGCATGTCGTCTTTCATCGTCACGGCCACTTCTTTGGAGGATTCAATTTTTGAACCCGCAGGGTGGTTTGCCCCAAAGCGGTCAATGGCCCGGCAGGAGTAAACCTGTCCTCTGTTCAACATAAATGTAAATGGAAGATTTGCCGGATGGCCTACAAGTTCCCTGGTAGGGGTTACCGTTACTTCTGTGCTGTCGTCTGTGGCTACAATGTCAAATGACGCGTAGGTTTTCGGCTCATATAGATTTCCATTCAGATCGTTTGCATTGTTCCAATGGGTTTGAAAGGGAACGTAAAAAAGCTTTCCGTTTGCATTGGCCCCCTTTAATGCAAAAATGTCGGTGTTGTTGGCCGACCTGATTTCATAATAAGCAGAAATTGATTGGGTGGATCGGATTAAGAAACCGGTTTTTAACACCGTATTTTCCGGTTTGCTTTCGATTCGGTTGATAAATGGTGTCAGATTGACAATCTGAGTAGTGTTGGCCGCCATGGTCAATTTGATGGGCGTAAACGTCAGATCAGCAGGTTGCAGGATTTCAACAACGGCTGGTTTCTCCAAAGTACTTACCACCATTTGTATGGGTCGGTCCCTTGGGCCCCCGGTGCCAGGCAGAATTGATTCGGTTAATTCCGGAGCAGCAAACCAGAATTCGGTGTCCAGCTGAGCGAAACTCCGGGAAGGCATCCCGAAAAGGAAAAGGGCAATGAAAAGGGATAAAAAAGGACGTAGATTTTTCATCATACTACTTAAAAAGAGAGGTTTTTGGACCACCGGCAAGTACGGTAGGTTGAAAAGTATCAAAATTTGGTTTTTCAGGCAATTTATTACCGATTTGAAAGCGCTTTGCAAAGGCACTGTTGTGGGCAATCACCTACGACAACTTTGCAAAATGCAATGCAAATATATGAAAAATTATATTTTTACCAATATTTTTTCTGAACCAGTTTTTTAGCTCCCCTGGCTGGTTTTTCTTTCAGATCCAATTTGACCGATTTCTTACAAGACAGATTATTGCTGAAGCATCGGATTTCATAAATTCCTGGCTTTCCGGCTGGTTCACCTACTTACAAATCCTTCATACCGGTACCTTGCCGATTCCCGGAAATGTTTCCTTTCTTTGCCGCCTCATTTTAATAGAATCGAATCTCAAGGTATAATCATCATGATGAAAGAATTGATTGAAGGCTTCAGTGGTCAATTGACAGAAGCTCTTTCCATTGCCCATAATGCTAAACTTTCTGCTCCCGGTGCCCCGATCCACAATGTTGTCATTGCAGGCATGGGAGGATCTGGAATTGGTGGAACATTGATCAAAGCCCTTACCAGCGACGAAATATCCGTGCCCATCGAAGTTTCCAAATCATACGATGTTCCTGGTTTTATTGGGAAAGACACCCTTTTTATTGCTTGTTCTTTCTCTGGCAATACAGAGGAAACGCTATCTGCCGTTGAGAAAGCCAAATCAATGGGTGCCCGTATTATCGCAATTACTTCAGGTGGGAAGATGGGGGATTTTACCCAGGCCAACGGATACGATACCATCCACATCCCGGGAAGGAGCAACAGTCCAAGGGCGAGCATTGGTTATAGTTTTGTGCAGATTTTCCATATTCTTCATCATTTCGGCCTGATTCCATCCAACCACTTTCAGGATGTAGAAGCTGCTGCAGCTTTGTTGATTTCAGAAGATGAAGCAATCCGGAAGGAAGCAAAAGAACTGACTGCTTTTTTCACCAATAAACTTCCCATCATGTACGGCGATACCCGGATGGAGGCGGTTCTCGTACGTGCGCAACAGCAAATTGCCGAAAACTCAAAGCAGCTCAGCCACGTCAATGTGTTTCCTGAAATGAACCACAATGAACTGGTAGGCTGGAAATTCCCGGAAGTAATTTACAATAACGCAGCAACCCTTTTGGTGCGCACAAGCTACGATCACCCCCGTACTACCATAAGGATGAATGTGTGCAAAGACATTTTTGCTTCTGTTGCAGGTCCGGTAAAGGAAATTAAGGCCAAAGGTTCAACCCTCGTAGAACAATCAATATATGTGATCCATGTCCTTGATTGGGTTTCGTTTTATCTTGCTGAAGTGAATAATGTCGATCCTTTCCCGGTAGATGTGATCAACTTTCTCAAAAACGAACTGGCTAAAGTCGGCTGACTCTGTGCTTCAGGTTTCCCTTGCTGATCTGGGATCCATTGCTTATCAAAAAGCCTGGGATATCCAGGAAGTGCACCTTCAAAAGGTCGTTCAGGAAAAAATAGAGGCCCGGACAAATCTTAACGTTCTTCCTTCATCTTATTTTTTTCTGGTCGAGCATCCTCCGGTTTTTACTTTAGGAAAAAGTGGAAAAGAGGACCATTTACTTTTGTCGCAGGAATCTTTGGTTGAAAGAGGAATCGGGTATTTTAAAACCAACAGGGGAGGAGATATTACTTTTCACGGCCCTGGACAGGTTGTAGGATATCCGATTCTGGATTTGGATCAGGTTTACACAGATATTCACCGATACCTCCGCGAACTGGAAGAAGTGATCATCCTGACATTGGCCGACTTCGGCATTCCAAACGGAGCAAGGAAGGAAGGTTTGACAGGTGTTTGGGTCGGTGAGGAAAAAATCTGCGCCATGGGTGTCAGGGCTTCCAGATGGATTACCATGCATGGTTTTGCTTTGAATGTCAATACAGATCTCCGGTTTTTTGACTTAATTGTGCCCTGTGGTATTCAGGATAAAGGGGTAACATCAATGGAGAAAATTTTAGGCAGTTCCCCGGATATAGAGGCCGTAAAACGGTCTGTTATCCGAAATTTTGAAAGAGTCTTTCCTGTCCGGTTTCTAAGTTATGAAATCTGATATTCAATTCCCTGCCGTGGTTGGGGTTTCAATCGTGATCGGTCAAGAACCTATTGCCAACGGAGAACATGAATGGAAGGTTTTTGTCATGAATTCCAATGACTTTGGCATTCGTAATATCCTGATCACCAGCAAGGGGTATGGTGAAATTGGTGGTAAAGCCAAGACTACGGGCGTTCTCCGTCACCATGTTGCAGCTTTACCTCCCCATTCGGCCATGCCCATCGAACTGATCGAACCTGAACTTTTTGATCTCTGCAACGAGTTTTGGATTAGTTACTACATCGATGATGGAAGCAACCGGATTTTTGACAAGAAATTTCTGTTTCTCCCGGGCTCTATCATTGAAGAAAACATGAGCTTCATTCCTACCCTTCAAATTCGGGGGGTTTTACATGGATAGCCAATGATGCTCCTCGATCACCCCGTCCTCTGCAATTACTACCTCACATACCGTTGCAATGCTTCCTGCCACTTTTGCGATATATGGGAAAGACCTTCCCCATATGTCGATCTCGAAACGGCAGCCCGCAACTTTCAGGATCTGAAGAGGTTAGGGGTACAAGTAATTGATTTTACAGGTGGCGAACCTTTACTACATCGCCAAATTGATGTCATCCTGAATCTGGCAAAGGAAATGGGGTTTGTTACAACCCTGACCACCAATGGACTACTCTATCCCAAATGGGCAGAGAAAATCCGGGGATTGGTGGATATGCTTCACTTTTCACTGGATTCTCCTTTGGGCGAAGAGCATGACAAGAGCAGGGGAGTGGCCTGTTTTTCCATCCTCCAGGATTCTATCTCCCTGGCACTTGATCTGGGTGAAAAACCTGATATCCTGTTTACTGTTTTTGCAGAAAATATGCACCATCTGGCCCAGGTGCATCAGGAGTATGCCATAGAGAAAGACCTGATGGTTTTGCTAAATCCTGTCTTTTCCTACAATCAGGTGGATGCAGGGGCAGGTTTGGGTCCGGATGATTTGCAGCAACTTCGTTTCTGGGGAAGGAAGAAAAACATGTTTCTAAATGATGCTTTTCTTCAGCTGCGGCTTGAAGGCGGTAATCAGATAAGTGACCCGGTTTGCAAAGCTTTGTCCACAACGGTGGTCATCAGCCCTGAAAATGAACTGGTCCTGCCTTGTTATCATCTGGGATTGGAACAAATCCCTATCCAAAATAATTTATTCGAACTGTACTATTCCGAAAAGGTCCAGAAAATGAAGGCTTTAGAGGGGCGCCTTCCAGGTTGTCAGGGATGTACAGTCAATTGTTATATGCAACCTTCCTTTACAGTCAATCTGAATCGGTTTTGGTGGATGGCGGCACCAAGTGCATTAAAATATAATTTTAAAAAGGGAACCTGGAAGGCTTTGTTTAGAAAGAACAGGCAAATGGTTAAACCAGCATAGCAGCTCCGAAAACCCCGGCACTGTCCCCCAGAGAGGGTTTGAGGAGGATGGTCTTAAAATCCGGATTGAAGATGTTCTTTGCAATGGCATCCCGGCCAGAAGAGTACAACAGATCGATGTTGCCAACACCGCCTCCAACAACAATAACATCAGGGTCCAGGATATTGACCAAAACCGAAACTGCTTTGCCAAATTGGTCGATCAACCTGTTTATGGTTTCCGTGGCAAAAGGATTGCCTCCTTTCTGATGTGCTTTGTATATTTCAGAAAGTTTAAGGGCTTGTCCATTTTTCTGCAGGTAAAATTGTTCCAGTGCGGGGCCTGAAATGACTTTTTCCACGCAGCCTGACTTGCCACAGTAACAAGGGCCTCCTGTTTCATTTAAAAAGTTGTGGCCCCATTCACCACCAATTCCGTGGGCACCGTTCCAAACTTTTCCTTCCATAACGAGCCCTCCGCCTACGCCTGTTCCCATAATTATCCCAAAAACCATTTTTGCGTCAGGAGCTTCTTTGGGCACAATCCCCAAAGTGGCCTCAGCAAGGGCAAAGCAGTTGGCATCATTTGCCATGGCTACCCGAATTCCGAGTTTTCTTTCCAGATCTGAACGAAATGGCATTCCATTCAGACAAGTGGTATTGCTGTTTTTGTGGAGGCCAGAACCAGGATCAACTGTTCCGGGAGTGCATATGCCAATCGACTCTGCTTTAATCCCGGTTTCCAAGGTCAACTGGTCCACAATCCTGCCAATCTGATGGACGATATGGGTGTAGCCTTTTTCTGGTTCAGTAGGAAGTCTTAGCCTTGCCAGGGTTTCAGTTGATCCGGCTCCAGCCAAAACAATCCCTTCAATTTTGGTGCCTCCCAGGTCGATTCCAAATAAGGGCTTTTGCTGGCTTTGGTTTTTCATGCTAGGGTCGGTTTCTTTCAAATGTTGTCTAATTCAACTACATGACGGTAAGTTTCTGCAATACGACTTGGCTTGATGCGATCACCTCTCTTTTGGCTCAGCACCATAATAACCTCCGCACCCAGAAAAAGTATCCAGGAAGAATAGTTAATCCATACCACCAGTAAAATGACGGAACCAGCGGCACCATACAAGGAGGTAATATTCGTATTTCCGAGGTAGAAACTGATCAGGTACCTGCCAATCAAAAACAAAACGGAAGTAGTAACAGATCCTATCCAAATGTTGCGCCATCTGATGCTTGCGTCAGGTAAAAACTTATAAATCAGGGCAAACAATACCGTTGTCATGCCAAGGGTAATTATCTGTTGACC
>JBIPNA010000325.1:0-4198 GCA_044375665.1 Catalimonadaceae bacterium | reverse complement strand
TTGATGGAAAAGTGCGCTGTTGTTTCCAATAACTGTGGCAATTCATTTTTTTATTTTTTGTAGGCCACAGATTTTTTATTATTCGAATTGCCACAACAACTATTTCAGGAAGTCTTCCTTGAGCCTTTTTCTCCCTTCCTGGTCCGAGAGAAAGGGTCTGGTTTCCCATTCTGGGATACCACTCCAAAAGGGAGAGCTTCCTTTGGACAATCCCCGCTATTGGGGATTTTAGCATCGGGTCGAATTCCTCAATTTTGAGCCATCAAAGCCAATATTCTGTTTCTTATGAAAAAGCGTTTCTGCCTCTCTTTTCTCCTCTTTGCCACCGTCTGGTTCGGACTGGATGCCCAAATCCTGGCACCCAGCCGTGTAAAAAAGCTAAACGCCACCTTTTCCTCTTTCCCATTTGGTTTTACCAATTACAACGGCACACTCTATTTTTTCGCCACCCGCGACGAAATCCGGAAAGACAATATTTCCCTCTGGAAATCAGATGGAAGTGAAGACGGCACCCAGATAGTAAAAGACAACGTGGGCTTTATCACTTCCGGGGAACTGCCCCAGATTCAGGTGCTCAACAACCAGATGTTTTTTCTGACCGCCGACAATTCTCCCGATTCTTTGTTTCTCAAACTCTGGAAATCGGATGGTACCGAAAATGGCACCGGGGTCCTGATACAATCAGGCCGCGACTATTCTGGTGGGGCCAACAACGCCACAGGCGAACTGACCCCCTTCAATGGGAAACTTTACTTCAATTTTTACGATGCCAGCGGCGGAACCGAACCCTTTTCTACCGACGGTACGGTTGCAGGAACCCAGATCCTGAAGGACCTTCAAACCGGATCCACCGGATTCAATGGAACACCCAGTTATCCACACCGGTTTACGGTTGCCGGAAACCAGCTGTATTTCTGGGCCATCCCTTTTGTCGATGGTTTTGGCTTGAAAGTCAGGCTCTACAAAACCGATGGCACAAATGCCAACACTTTGGTGGTTAAGGAGTTCGGTGGCGGATTAAGCATGATCACTTTTCTAAGCCACCTGGTCCCTTTTGGAAACCGGATCTATTTTTCCGCAGAGGACAATCCCGGTTCCGGTTTTGAACTCTGGTCTTCAGATGGGACCACCGCCGGAACCAACCTCGTCAAAGAAATCAACCCCGGCACCAACAACAACGGCGACGGAGTGTCAACCATTTTCCAGGGCCAGGTGTTCAAAAACCGGCTCTATTTCTGGGCTTTCGATCCCGCCACCGGCCATGAACTCTGGTCTACCAACGGAACTCCCGCCGGAACCAACCTCTTGAAAAACACCCACGCCACCACCAACCCCACACTCAACAAGCAGGCACACAACTCCCAGCCATTTTTCGTGTTCGGGGGGAAAATGTATTATGCCAACAACGACGGACTCAAAGGCCGCGAACCATGGGTAACCGATGGCACCGTAGCGGGGACCAAACTATTTAAGGATTTCTATACCGGTACACTTGGAGGTATAGGCATCTGGAATCCTGGGTTCTCGGTGTTTCAGGGTAAAATGTATTTAAGGGCCTTTGATGGCAGCACCGTTCAGATTTGCCGGGCCGATACCCTGAACCAGACCATTGAAAAATTCCCCGTCGCAACGGGCTTTTTCAGTGCAGAACTCCCATTCGATTTGCAATTGGCCAATGCTGAGCGTTTTGTATTGCACGAGTTCAATGGTGAATTGTATTTCCCGGGCGGATTTCACCCCACAAATGGCGACCCATTTGCCCTTTCCCACGATTTTGGAAAACTGGCACCCTTACCCACAGAGGTTAACGCCCTTGAGGGTTCATCTGTGTTTCAGGTGGTGCCCAATCCTGGTCAGGGCCTGTTCCGTTTACAGGCAGGTTCAAGTCAGCCTTCTGGTCAGATTTCGGTGCTCAATGGCATGGGGCAGTTGGTTTGGTCCGGAATTTTTGGGGTTGGTCAGAACCAGATCGAAATCGATCTCCGACAGCAGCCGGCGGGTATGTATTGGCTCAGCGTGAAAAATTCCGGGCAGCGTCAATTGCTAAGGCTGGT
Source organism: Catalimonadaceae bacterium (assembly GCA_044375665.1). GTDB lineage: Bacteria > Bacteroidota > Bacteroidia > Cytophagales > Flexibacteraceae > CAMDMI01. Next base: position 2,144 of record JBIPNA010000325.1, on the reverse strand, counting down.
CAAAAACGATGGGCTTTAGTGCCCGATCTCTGAGACAAAAAAGCTGACTTCCATGGTTTGCCGGGCAATCTCCCATTCCCGGGTTGGGACCCAATGGCTTGCCATCTGATTGTTTTGGGCGGCATTTCCGGCTATTCACTTCAAGTCCTCAGGCGCTGCGTTCCTTGCGCCTTCCGGGCTTTTCGTTGCTATCCGGGCCGCGAAGGTTCCCCAACTTTACCCTGGTTTGTCTTGCAGAATGTCGATCCTTATTCCAGGTAAACTGGCTGACCGTTTGGGTATTCTATTTCATATTTTAGTTGCCACTTTTTCTCCTTTTTGGGCGGCAGCACAAAATCCCACCTGAGTTCCCCTGTTGTGGTCTCCAGCTTTGCCCCCGAATGTTCCACCTGGTACACTTTCACTTTGTCCTGGTCAGAAACCGGATATTGGTCATAAATGGTAATGTCGATGGGAATGGATTTTCCGTTTTTCGCCTGGAATTCAAAGTCACGGGTTACTTTTCTTCCGGTTCCTATCAGTGAGGTATGAGATTTGTTCATCAGCTTGGTCCGCTTCACAGTTATGGCCGGGTCTGCGCCAAGGTTTAGGGTTAAAGTGTCTTCTTCCTGATCCGGCTTCAGTCTGAAATTGCCTATGAAGGTATTTTCAAAATAAATTGTGGCCTCACCTTCAAGCAGATTTAGTTCCTGCCAGTCTGCCAGCCTGGCGGTCAGGTAAACATCCGGGCTCACTTTTGGCGTGGCCACATAGCTGTAGGCAGCCGGGATTTCCATTTCCTGCACATCGACCAAAACTTCCGGATTCCGGCTGTTGAGCCTGAATTTTTCCCTGATTTCAAAAGAAACATGGTTTTGGTTCTGCGATTCCTGAACCTGAGGTAGTTGATTTTCCTGCGCCTCAGATTTAATTCGTTTGGCTTTGCTTTCAACCATACCCTGCCTCTCGGCAGCTGTGGGTATCATACCCATTGATGCTGAAATCATAGGTTTTTCCTCCTCCTTAGCGTCCCGCGATGTTGTTGCCACAGGGTTCAGGTAATATTTCTCCTTCCAGCTTCTTACATATTGTGCCTGATGCCCTTTAAGACTCACAATGGTAAAGTTGCAATTGTTGCCTTCCGGAACCAGCAGTTCAAATTCTCCTTTGCTGTTTCCAAAATACTCCACTCTCCCGCCGGGAAAGTGGTCAACAATGATTTTGGGGTAAGGAATGGGGAGGGCCGCATTGTCGTAAACACGGCCAAGTTGTTTTGCAAAGTAGTTTCGCTTTTTGGCAACCCGCGACGATTGAGGAAATCCTTTTGTGACGTAATAAGGCAAAAGTGCAACCGGACCTCCTTTTTGGTCTGGATCGGCATTGGTCAGGGTTATAGGAATATCTTTCCAATCTTCCCCGGTTGCCTGAAAAATCCGGGCTTTGTACCGCAGGCTTAAAGGCGACTTCGCATCTTTAATCTTCAGGTCATAGCCCGGGACCCACCCGGCATTCCAGGTGAAATAAGTAAGTGAAAACCGAACATTTTCCGCCTTTGAACAAGAAACCATGAATCTGAGGGAAGGCTTTTTGGGTTCTGCCACCGTATCCAGGGCCTGTCCATTTTCCTGGAGGATGTTGATCTGTTCCCACCTGGCACCAATGGAAGAATCCAAACGGTGGATTTGCCTTCTCAGGTAGTTAAGTCGCGGTTGCAACAGGTCAAGGGCCGCTTTTATTTCGGTTGGTTTTAACTTCTCGGTTTCCCTGAAAAGGTTTTGGTTGATCATGTTCTCTTCATTTTCCAAAAGAGTTTTTGAAAAGCTGTCTGCTTCAATTTTTTTGGTCAATGCGGCCAGTTTTCTGTTTTTTTCAGGATCCTCCTCACCTGTTTTTTCTGAAGTTTCATTTTCCTTTTCGGTATCCAATCGCACTCCAAGCAGCGTAATTCCAGATTCTGATTTGAGCTGAACGGTGGAAAACCGGATAAGATGGGAGAGGTTTCGCACCACAACTTCCGAACGACCTTCCGGCAAGGAAAGACTCCCTGAACGGGTTACCTGGGCTCCTTCAAAATATAGGGTGACTTTGTCGATCGAAGTTTTTAATTCAAGCAAAGGACCCTGAGCGGAAACCTTCAGGCCAATGGCTCCAAAAAGAACAATGGT
>JBIPNA010000032.1:0-15746 GCA_044375665.1 Catalimonadaceae bacterium | reverse complement strand
CCAAAATTAATCAGGCGTGTGGCCAGATTTCCCACTGTGTAGAGCAGGGTTAAGCTGAGCAATCGCTTGGATGGGTTGCCGGAGTTCATTCAGATCAGGCCGCTCCGGAAAAAAAGGAGCGGTTTTTATGCCGGGACAAAAATGGAACATCATTTTCCTGTCTGGAATCGAAAAAAAGCCCTTGGGCAGACTTGTAAGGTTCGACGAAAGATTGCGCCTAATACCTGAAGACGATAAACAGGATAATAAAAAAAACCTGCCGGGAGCAGCAGGTCCTTGAAAGTATTTACACCGTCAGCCTGTTACAGACCTTCAACTATGGTGCAGATTTCGGTGAAGATTTTCTCTACTTCCCCGATGCCGTAAATGGAATGAAACTTGTTCTGCTGTTGATAAAACCTTGCCACCGGGGCGGTCTTGGTGTTGTACTCCTGAACCCTTTGGGCGATAAGCGCTTCGTTCTGGTCATCAGGACGTCCGGAAGATTGACCTCTGAGGAGTAGTCTGCCAATAAGTTCCTTTTCTTCAACTTCGAGAGCCAGCATACCCGAAATGGCGGTGCCCCGGCGTTCGAGAAGTGCATCCAAAGCTTCTGCCTGGGGAATGGTCCTCGGAAATCCGTCAAAAATAAATCCCCTGACATTTGGGTTTTGTTCCAGCTTGTTGTCAATCATGCCAATTACTACCTCATCTGGCACAAGGACACCGGCATCCATCAGGCTTTTAGCCCTGATGCCCAACTCTGTACCGCCGGCAATTTCAGACCGGAGGAGATCGCCTGTGGACAAATGCACCAGGCTGTATTTTCCGATCAGTTTCGCAGATTGGGTTCCTTTCCCTGCACCGGGAGGTCCAAAAAGGACAATGTTGAGCATGCGAATCGTTGGATTTTTAAAAAGGACCGCAAGTATAATACTTTGAGAATCCTTTTTTGCTAAAATTAAGCGAGGAGGTCTTTTTCAATTTCCTGGCCAAAATCCCAGGTTCTGGATCCAGATAAATATAACTCCGAAAATCAGCAAAGAGAGATGAGCCCGTGTATAAACTCTGATGGAGCAAGGAAGATTTTCCTGAAGGAGACTCTGCGATTCTTCTGAACCAAAACCAGCACCAAAAGAAAAGAAGCAACTAAAAAAAATACTATTATTTCAAATTTTTATTATATTTGCACCTCCTTGTGATGTACACTAAAAAGTGTTGTGTTTAAGGTTGGTTAAAATGAATGGAGTACATTTTTTTATGCACTCCATTGAATGAACTCTTCAAATCAACGCCAAAAATAAACGGCTCAAATGACCAAATTTTTCCTTACCACAATGTTTGGCTTAATGTTAAGCCTACAATCCATAGCCCAGATTCCACCTACCGTTTCCCTTCGCGGAAAAACATTTAAACTTTCCTGGTGGGATGAATTTTCGGGTCCGAGGGTAGATTCTACCCGTTGGGATTTCCGGAGGGACAGTAAAGCACTAAGTACCCAGCTTGCCCGAAATAACGAACAAACCAATGGCATTTTACGTCAGTTTCTCCGGAAAGAAACGGCCAATGGAAAAAGCTTTACGGCAGGGGGTTTAATTTCAGAAGACACCCTTCATTACGGTTATTATGAAGCCATGATTAAGACGCCTCCGAAAAAAGGCTGGCACTCCGGATTTTGGTTGATGAAACAGGATGGAACTGGGGGAACCGGCGTGGCCAGGGCAAGTGTGGAGGTCGATATTCTCGAAAATGATTCGGAAAACCTTAACAGCTTTACCTGCCTTCACAAAAAATACAACCCCGTTCAAAATCTTGGAACCAAAACTTTCAATACTTCCCAGCTGAGTCAAAGGTTTGTAAAAGTGGGCTGTCTCTATGAAGCAGACAGCATTATTTTCTTTTACGATGGTGTTCGTGTGGACAAAAGATATTGCGGGCACCTGATCACAGGCAAGGTAAATATCTGGCTTACCTGCATAGGATACACCTCTCCCATCAATGAATCTGTTTTGCCCAGCACCTTTGAAGTAGACTACATTCGTTTTTATGAATTAAATCCACCCCTCAAAGCGCCGGTAACGCTCAATCCTGTGGCTGATGCCTATGTTCAGAACAACGGGGCTGAGAACACCAATTTTGGAAATTCCACCACATTGCTATCCCAGAATTCAGGTTCCGGAACCCAGGGCGAGGCCGTTTTCCGATTTGACCTGAGTTCTGTCAAATACTACATCGGCTCAGCTAAACTTCGGGTATTTGCCAGAAACCAAAGCAACAATACCAATCCAATCAGGGTAAGAGCCACAGGTTTGGTAAACACTTCCATTTGGGATGAAGCTGTAATCAACTGGAACAATAAACCTTCTGAATCAGGAGTCTGGAACGATGAAAAAACAGTAACCGGCACAACCGGAAAATACTATGAATGGGATGTGACTTCCTATGTAAAGGCTCAGAAAGAAGGCAATCTTAGAAATTCAGTGGGGATAAAACTGAGCCAGATGCCTGGCTATGAAGATCTTGTCGAGATGATTTCCAGGGAAGGGGGAACCAATACCCCTCAGCTTGTTTTAAAACCAGCAGAAGACGTTCCTGTCTTTGTAACCCAACCCAAGGATACCGTTTGGATGAAGGACAGTGTTTTGCAGTATTCAGCGGTAGTAAGTACGGTGAAGCAGTCTTTTTTTCAATGGAAGAAAAATGGCATTCCCATTCCAGGAGCTACTACCTCTACCCTTTCATTTTCCAGTCTGCAATTGGCAGATTCAGGATACTACTCACTGGCAGCGAGTTATGGTTTGGGATTTGATACTGTAGAATCGAAGATTGGTAAAATCTCCGTCAGAAGCTCCAACCAGAAACCGACAGGAAGCTTCTTATCTCCTGCGGCAGGTTCAGACTACTCCATGGGACAAGTGATTACATTGTCCGGAAATGGAACGGATCCTGAAACAGGACCTCTGAAAAGCCCCGATATACGATGGTCTTACCGGTATTTCAGGAACGGAACGCTCATCAATTCCCAACAAATTGGATCGGGATTTTCAGTAGGTTTTACAGTCCCTGTAACAACTGAAACCGGGTCTAATGTGTATTACAGGATTTTTATGGTGGCCCGTGATCCGCAAGGTGGCAGGGATACTGTTTGGCGTGATATTGTTCCAAGAGTTCGGAATGTGACCGTTCAAACCAATCCGGCCGGCTATCAGATTATGGTGAATGGAACAACCCAAACCTCACCTTTTTCTGTGAATGCCATTGAAGGAAGTCTCCTGCCATTGTCGGTTCCGGATCCACAGGCCGGATTAATATTTCAATCCTGGAGCCAGGGAGGTGCCCAAAGTCAAAACTACACCGTTCCAGGCACCAGTTTCATTCCTACAGCCAATCTCGTTTCCGGCAATATTACCATTAGAAATACGATTGCCGATGCTTATGTCCTGGGAAGCAGCTCCACCAATTTTGGGACCCAAAACATCATAGGTTCCAAATTTAATGCAACCACAAGCCAGGTAAGAGAATCGTTTCTCCGTTTTGACCTTACGAATTTGCCTGGAAGTTTATTGAATGCAAAACTCAGACTGTATGGGGGATTGAGTGACAATACGAATCCGAGCCTGAAGGTGGATGTCCGCCAGGTAAACACTTCTGGAGTTTGGGAGGAAACAACAGTAAGCTGGTCGAACAAGCCGGCAACCATTTCTACGATTCTTGCTTCAAATGAGTGTTTTGGCACAACAAAAGTTTATTATGAGTGGGATTTGACCTCATTTTTGCAAGGCCAGCTTTCCCAGGGAAGATCTACGGTAAACCTTCATCTTTCAAGTCCTGATGAAACTGCAAGCCGGGTGGATTTCAATTCAAGGGAAGCAACCAGCTTTTTGCCTGAATTAAGAATGGCCTTAACCGATGGCCCTCCTGTTGTTACCAAACATCCTTCAAGTCAAACTATTTGCGAAGGAATAGTTGCCAGCTTTTCTTCAGAAGCATCTGCAATTCCAAACGCAACCGTTAAATGGCAGGTAAGCACAAATTCCGGTGGAACCTGGTCTGATATTTCGGGTGCTACACAAGCCAGCTTAAATATCACCCCGAGCTTCCCGGATAATGGGAAATGGTACCGGGCTGTTTGGACAAATGGTCTGGGAAGTGTTAATTCAAATGCTGCCATTTTAACCATAAGACAAAATCCTGTTACCAGCATTCAGGCGAGCGGACCAGTTTCATTTTGTGAAGGAGGGAATTTAACCCTGACTGCTCTTGCCAGTCCTAATCCAGTTGTTCCTGCACCCCCGGTAGTCATCATTGCGGACAGAACATCCGCTTCAGATCAAATCACCATGTTACCTGCAACCGGCTCATCTACTCCGGTGAACGAAGAGGTTTACAGAGCAATAGACAACAATACAGGAACGAAGTATCTTAATTTAAACAAATATGTTTCGCCTGGCAACGGCAACTCAGGTCTGGAAATTAAACTAGGATATGGACCTGCAATTATCACAGGATTATCGGTCACTTCAGGTGATACCCGTCAGCGGGATCCCAAAAGCTATAGCCTCAGCGGATCCAATGATGGATTGACCTGGACAGCCATCTCCAGTGGAAGTTTAGCCCCGTTTACAGCAAATCTTCAGAAGCAAACAGTTACTTTTTCCAACCCCAGGGCCTTTGACCGCTACCGCATTATCTTTCCTACCATAATCTTTGGCACAGGAGGATTCCAGGATGTCCTTGAAGTTCGTGAAATAGAACTGCTGGAAACAAGCCTAAGCATTAATGCCATAAATTTTAGCTGGAATACAGGTGCCACAACAGCATCCATTCCTGCGAATTCCACCGGTAACTATACAGTAACAGTAACCGACGCATACAATTGTGCCAGTCAGGCCTCTCAAAACGTCACCGTTTCATCAAACCCACAGGTTTATAATGTATCAGGAGGCGGTAGTTATTGTGCGAGTCCAGGTGTCGGAGTTCCCGTTCAACTGAGTGGTTCAGAAGCAGGCGTTAATTATCAGTACTGGTTTACGGCGGGGGATTCTGTTTCACAGCTTCCCGGAACAGGAACTGCTCTGGTTCTGGATAGTGTGAAAGGTGCCGGCACTGTTTATGTGAAGGCCAGAAATGCCACATCGGGATGCGAGACTACCATGAATGGAAGTGCCTCCATCCAGGTGCTGCCCAATCAGATCTGGTTTGAGGATTATGATGGTGATGGTTTTGGAAACCCGGTTGTATTCAAAGACACATGCGCCCAACCTGTTGGTTACATAAATATTGCCGGTGATTGTAAGGATTCAATTTCCACAGAATCATGCTATTGCCGACCACAGGATATGGTATGCACAACCACAAATCTTCAAACCATCCAGGTCAATACCCTTAGTTTTTCAGGAGGCTGTGATAATGCCACCGGATATAAATTTTATCCCACAACCGGCAGCAATACAACAGTTATGCAGCGGGGATTGACATATGCTTATTCAATTCAAACCAGTGATGCCCAGTCCGGTCTCGGTATCTGGTGCGACTTCAATGAGGACAATGATTTTGATGATCCAAATGAGTTTTTGTTTGGGTCGGCGGAGGTCTCCAACCTTTTTTCCGGAAACCTTCAAATCCCTCAGGAAGCACAAACAGGTTTGAAAAGACTTCGCATCCGGACGATTCAGGGGATTAACCCAACTGCTGAGGATGCCTGTACTTATTTTATTTCCGGAGGTGAGACCAAAGATTTCACCATCGAAATCAATCAACCCGAAATGTTTATTTCCAATCCGATTGTGACAGAAATTTGTGCCGGAACCGATGTTTCAGTTGCATTTACCACTACCGGGACATTCATGGCCGGAAACACCTATCAGGTTCAGATTTCCACTGCCGGTGGTGAATTCGGACCTGGAACTTCGGTCATCGGGCGGGGGTCTACTTCACCAATAGCCTGTCATATTTCACTGGGAGCAATTGGCGGAACCTATCGGCTAAGGGTTGTGGCATCTACACCACTCCCTGGAACTTTTGGAGATAAAACCGAACTTTTTGTCATCCGTCCAAAGCCCGCCTCTCCCACCAGTTCCTCATTCACCCGATGCGGATCCGGATCCGTCACTTTATCTGGAGCAGGTTGTACAAACATGGCCTGGTACGATGCTTCTTCAAAAGGAAACCTGTTGGGAACTGGCACAACTTTTACTACCCCAACCCTTTCAGCCAACAGGACTTATTTCCTGGCCTGCATCGATGCATTCGGATGTGGTAGTTTCCGCACCCCTTCTACTGCGGTAATTTATCCCCTCCCTGCTATATCCGGAATGACTCCATCTTCAGGAAACGTCAATCAAACGACGGTCGTTCTTACGGGGGTTGGGTTTGCTGCATTGGACTCTGTAGTATTCAGCGGTGGTAAAAAAGCCACCATTCTAAGTACTACCTCAACTTCAGTTCAGGTTCGTGTTCCCATAGGAGCGACAACCGGGCCTGTCCGGGTATTTACAAAATGTGGAACTGCCCAAACTTCAGGGTCTTTTACCCCGGTTGTTCCAACGGTGGCAAGTCCAATCTTCAGCAGCCCGGGAGGAACCTACCCTACAGCCCAAATCGTTGCCCTATCATGCAACACGGTTGGTGCAGAAATCTATTACACAATGAATGGAAGCACTCCGGTAATTGGCAATAGTACGACCTACCTCTATTCAGGCAGCCCGATTACGGTGGCTACCAGCCTGGTTATCAAAGCCATGAGTTCTTTCCCAGGTTGGGTAAATTCTCCTGAAGTACAGGCCGCTTACACGATATCTCTTCCTTCACCTGTTGCAACGCCTGTCATTTCTCCAGCTTCTGGAAGCTATACTGGTGGTCAGGTTTTAACCATAACATGCAGTACTCCACAATCTACCATCTGGTATACAACAAATGGCCAGATTCCTGTGGTTGGAAGAAGTTCGACCTTACGCTATCTGGGACCAGTTACCCTTGCAGCTCCCAGTGTTACAATCAGGGCCATTGCGGTGCGTGAAGGATGGAGCCAATCCGGGGTGGCAGTTTCATTTTTGACGATTTCAGGGGCGATTGGATTGCAGGCATGTACATTCTCCCCTGCACCCGGTACCTATGGAAGCGCTCAGAATGTTACCATCTCCAATCCTGATCCATTGGCAAGTATCTATTATACCCTTGACGGAACCGACCCTTATATTTATTTTCCTCTGGCAAAACCATATAGCGGACCGGTAGCCATTACAACGTCCCGGACATTAAGAGCCAGTGCATTTCGGCCCGGATTTGGAGATAGCCCCCGTTTTTCAGGAAACTACATCATTTCTGCAGGCAGATTGGCCGTCGATCCAATGGATCAAGCTGAATTATCTTCTACTTCTGAATATTCCATTTTCCCCAATCCGTTCAAACAACGCTTTACGGTTTTGCGGAAGCAGGTGGAAGGAAGTTCAAGAATTTCTGTTTTCGAAGCCACTGGCCGACAGGTCATGGAGGTAGGTACGGAAGCCAGCTGGAAGGAATTGGAACTGGATCTTAAGGATCAGCCAGCCGGGTTGTATGTGGTTCATATTCTGGACGAAAGCGGAAAAAGGCAATCTCTGCGGATCATGAAGGAATAGGGAAAAAATCTACAGGATATCCACCAGGATTTTCCTGTTGGATGCAGTTCCAAATCCCTGAAGCTCATAAAGTTTCAAAAGGGATCGGAGTGCCTCAGGGTCTGCTTTATATAGAGCAATCCGTTTATTCTGATCCGGTTCCGAATCATTTCTCAGAATCTGGACCAAATGAAAACTAAACAATAAGGGTTCTAAACCATTTTGTAGGTGAAGAGAAGAAGGAGAAATTCTTCTTTTCGATTTCTGGTTGAAGAGGAACCGGAAACATATTTCTTTTGAGCCTATGAATACCAGTTCTGGAAAAACCGCTGTTGTGATTGGCGCAGGTGTGGCAGGTTTGGCCTCGGCAATCAGATTGGCCAGTCTTGGATTCAATGTTTTGATTCTGGAAGCCAATTCTTTTCCTGGGGGAAAACTCTCAGAAATTCAATCAGGCAAATATCGTTTCGACGCTGGTCCTTCCCTTTTCACAATGCCGCAACTGGTGGAAGAATTGTATTGGATCAGTGGCAAGAAATCCAAAGAATTCAAATACAAGAAGCTGGAGGAAATTTGTCGGTATTTTTATCCGGATGGAACCCGGTTTAATGCACCGGCCGACCGGGACAGACTCAAAGAAACTCTGAGTCTGCATCTCCATGAAGATCCTTCCAAAATCGAGTCGTATCTCAACAGGAGCCAGTTCAAATACGAAACCATTGGTAAACTGTTTCTCGGGAAATGTCTCCGGAAGATTTCTACCTTCCTGAATCAGAGAGCTTTCCGTTCTTACCTCAATTTGCCAAAACTTGGGCTTTTCGAATCCCTACATTCCTACAACAAATCCATTTTCAGAAACCCCAAAACAATTCAGCTTTTTGACCGGTATGCCACCTATAATGGATCAGATCCATACCAGACACCAGCTGTAATGAGTATGATTCCCCACCTTGAAATGGGAATCGGCGCATATTTTCCGGAAAACGGAATGATTCAGATTACAAATTCTTTGGTGCAACTGGCGCAAGAGGTTGGGGTAAGAATTCTTTTGGACAGCCCGGCAGATAAAATTGAAACGAAGGCTGGTAAAGCATCAGGTGTATGGAGCAGGAATGAATTTATACATGCAGATCTTGTGGTTTCTGCAATTGATGTAAGTCAGACCTATTCGAGGTTGCTGAACATGCCAGATCTTGGTTCTAAGTATCTCAAACTACCCAAATCCAGCTCTGCGATTATCTGGTACTGGGGAATAAGCAGAAAAACAGAAGAAACAGGCCTTCATAACATTTTCTTTTCGTCTGATTACAAAGGAGAGTTTGATGCTTTGTTTAAAAGCAAAGTGATGCCAGCCGATCCAACCATTTACCTTAATATCAGTTCAAAAGAGCGGCCTTCAGATGCAGCGGCAGGGGGCGAAAACTGGTTCGTCATGGTCAATGCACCAGCTAATGAAGGACAAAACTGGGCCAGCTGGATTGTGGCAACCAGAGAAGTTGTGCTTTCCAGACTGAGTTCTGAACTGGGATTCAATGTTAAAGATTTCATAGTTGAAGAAACATATCTTGATCCAATAAGCCTTGAATCAAGGACTGGTGCAAAAGGAGGAGCCTTGTATGGAAGCAATTCAAACAGCCCCTTTGCTGCTTTTCTCCGTCATGCCAACGTGAGCTCCACCATTTCCAACCTGTTTTTCTGCGGAGGAACCGTTCATCCCGGAGGCGGAATTCCTTTGGCATTGCAAAGTGCCGCACTGGCTGAATCCTATGTTCGTGAGCGATTTGGGCTCTAAGGCCGCCAATTTGCCCTAACTTGCGGGCCAGAACGCCTGATCTTCATGAAACCCATTCTCGTCATCAAACTGGGAACGGCCAGCATAACCGACCAGCTGGGCAATCCAGAACCTGAAACCCTCGGGCTGATTGCATCTCAGGTAGCCAGACTAAGTTCACGTTTCCGCATTCTGTTGGTTTCTTCAGGAGCCGTTGGAGCCGGGAAAAAATCAATCAGGCAATACAAAGGAACCCTCGTTCAGAAAAAAGCTGCAGCAGCCATCGGCAATCCCATTCTGATGACCATGTACGGCGAGGCATTTGCACAGCACGGAATGGCCGTTGCTCAGACTTTATGCGAGCGGGGGCACTTTGCAAACCGAAACCAGTTTCTCCAACTGAAAGCAACACTTCAGGAATTGTGGACTTCAGGGGTAGTGCCCATTGCCAATGAAAATGATGTGGTTTCGGATGTAGAACTAAAATTTTCTGACAACGACGAGCTGGCCACCTTGCTGGCAGCCGGGCTTGGAGCAGAAATTCTGATGCTGGGCACCTCGGTTGGGGCTTTTTTGGATGGCGAAGGGAACCGGGTTCCAAGACTGGCCCGGATCGACAAGGAAGTATGGGCCATGGTAAGGAAAGAAAAATCAAGTCTGGGCAGCGGTGGCATGGTAAGCAAACTAAGCTTTGCCAGACGAGCCAGCCAACTTGGAATCCCCGTCGTTTTGTTTTCGGCCAGCCAGCCCAATGGCATCCAGAAAGCCCTTGATGGGGAAACAGGCACCTGGATAGATGCCGCTCAGGTAAGCAGAAATGAAAGACAAAGATGGCTGGGAACCGGGAGCCTTATTTCCGGGAAAGCACATTTGGATGCTGGTGCCAGGGCTGCTGTTTCAGAAAGAAAAAGCCTGCTCGCCGTGGGCATTCTTGCTGTTCAGGGTGATTTTGAGGTCGGGGAAGTCATTGAATTGCTCGGGCCAGAAGGAGAAACTTTCGCGATTGCACGAACCCGCTTATCAAAAACCGAACTGGAATCTCTGATCGGAACGCCCAAAATGGAAGTGGCACATACCGACGACATTGTGGTTCTTTAACTTTTCACTATGGAAAATCCTGAGATTGAGCTTCTTCTGCAAAAAACAAAAAAAGCCGCTGCCCGTCTGGCCGTAGCTTCAGACGCTGAAAAAACAAGGCTGCTGGAGCACATTGCCTGGGAACTTGAACAACATGAGGCCGAAATACTGGAAGCTAATGCACTGGATTTGGATAATTTACATGATTCAGATCCCAAAAAAGACCGTCTGAAGTTGGATCCGGAGCGGCTCACACAACTCGCACAAAGTATACGAAAAGTAGCTACCCTTCCGGATCCCTGCGGGCAAATGTTGCTTCAAAAAACGCTTCCCAACGGGCTGTTGATCACAAAAAAGTCAGTTCCTTTTGGTGTAATCGGGGTTATCTACGAATCGCGTCCCAACGTGACCATCGATGTTTCTGCGCTTTGTCTGAGATCTGGAAATGCGGTCGTTTTGAAAGGAGGCAAAGAAGCCCGGCATTCCAACCTGGCCCTGACCAGTGTGATCCACCAGGCTTTGGAGAAAATGGGCCTTTCTACCGACCTGGTAAGACTTCTTCCTGCCGAACGATCGGTGGTGGAGGTAATGTTTAAGGCAACCAGATGGCTTGATGTCCTTATTCCGAGAGGTTCGGATGCCTTGATTCAGTATGTAAGGCAAAATTCTCTGGTGCCCACCATTGAAACCGGAGCCGGGGTTGTGCATACCTATGTGCATGCGTCTGCCAAACCAGATCAGGCCGCAAATATTGTGTGGAATGCCAAAACCTCCCGTCCTTCTGTATGTAATGCCCTGGATACCTTATTGGTAGATGAAGGGGTACCCGGACTTTTTTGGAAATTTCTGGCGGAAAAGCTCCGGCAAACGGGGGTGAGGATACATGCAGATCCAGGTTCATTTCAAAAGCTCCGGGAGTTGGGCTATCCTCTTGTTCAACCTGCTACACCTGAAGATTTTGGTAAAGAGTGGCTCGATCTTGATCTGAGTATCAAGATGGTATCGGGTCCGGAAGAAGCACTGGAACATATTTCGCAACATTCATCCCGACATTCGGAAGCCATTATTGCCGAAGACCCGGTTTGGGTAGAACGGTTTCTGGAAGAAGTGGATGCCGCAGCAGTTTATGTCAATGCATCAACCCGGTTTACCGACGGAGGTGAGTTTGGGTTGGGTGCTGAAATTGGCATCAGTACACAAAAATTGCACGCTCGTGGACCTTTTGCCCTCGAAAAACTGGTGACTGAAAAATGGATTGTCCGTGGCGAAGGCCAGGTCCGGATATGAAAAAAACGATTGTTTGGCGCTTTTTGGTCATTTGGAGCCTGGCACTGAGCTGGGTTTCCTGCACCAGCCACAAAGAGGGTAGCGAAATCGATCTAATTCCATTTTACCAAACCGATCAGTTGAACTGGATTCCGGGTGAGGCACTTAAGTATGAAGTCAATGCAGGACTATTTAATGTTGGATATGTAGAACTTCACACGGGGCCTGCTGTGGAACAAAAAAATGGAAGACCTTGTGCTCATTTTTTTGCGAAGGCCGGCACCCGAAAAGGCATTTCGTGGATTTCCCAGATTGAACATGAATGGAATTCATGGATTGATACCAGCAACGGGCTTTCAGTAGAAATGCGGCGGAAGGTCCGGGAAAATAACTACCGGGCAGAACAGGAACTCCGGTTTCTTCCCGACAGCGAATACGTAGTACAAAAGAGTCTCCACAAACCAGGTCAACCTCAACAGGTTTTTCAAAGCCATCCAGGCAAAATGAATGATCTGGTGAATCTGATCTGGAAGCTTCGGTTTACCCCATTTGAAAACCAAAAACCCGGCGATACCCTTCAATATCCAGCTTTCCACGATGGCGAATGGATTGTATTGAAAGTCCGGTATGCTGGTTTACAAAAAGCCAAAGGGAAAACACCTGCTTGTTACAAAATCCAGCCCATGGGCATCAAAAACCGGTATTTGAAGGGAGAGGATCCTTCTGAAATCTGGATAGAAACCAGCAAAAACCGCAGACCCAGGAAGATTAAAGTTTCCACCTATTTTGGGAATTTAAGTATTGATCTGATCTGATAATTTTCCAGGCATATCAAAGAAAAAAACACCTGCCCCGGAAACCGGAGACAGGTGTCGCGTCAAGGAACTATACCAATAAAAACAGTTTAGGGTGTTTCTTTTCGGAACAGGGCTTGAATGGTTTCGGCTCCCAAACCGACCCTGATGAAGTATAAACCCTGGTTTAAATGCTGTATCGGAATCCGGGTTTGGCTTGGGTTAAGATGCAACTGCATCAGAACAACGCCCATGTAATCAGTAATTTGAGCATCAATCCCTTCAGCAGGCAGTTCAATTCCTTCGAGGGAAACATCGACGAAATCGGTTGCCGGGTTGGGCTGAAGTTGGATACGCAAAAATGGGTTTACTATAAGGGACTGGTTGTCCCAGGTTCCAGTTTCCGGATGTTCCACCCGAACGGTGTAGTTTCCTGCGTCAAGTTGTCCCACAAGGGTCGAACCATTTACAGAGGCAGGAAGGTCATCTTCAAAAACCAGGTTTCCCTGTCCGTCTTCCACCTTTACATGGCTTTCACCTTCAGGTTTCGTAATCTGTAGCACAACATCCAGTCTTTCGTCTACCTCCCTGGGTTCAACCACAGAAAATTGCCCCTGCTGACATTCCAGGCAAAACGTTCCGGAAACAGATTGACCAAAAGGAATCAAGACCTCCCGGGTTTTTGACCCACAATCTGAAGTCACTTTAACACGGAAATGAATTTCCGAAGCTCCATTCGCTTTGTACCTGGCATTCCGATAAATTCCATTGGACATGAAAGGAACCAATTCCGCCAATATGCCATTGGAAGCAGGGAGTGGTTCCCATGTTATGTTAAAGGGACCTCCCACCGGTATAGAAGAAATGTAAAAATACCGGTCGCCCACCTGGTTCTGACATACCAGGTCTCCTGTCAAGGTCACATTGGGTTGACTCCCGCACTGAACCTGGATCTCTTCCAGATTGGTTGTGGCGTCAAAAGAAAAGGGAACTGTCCTGCTGCATCCATGGCTGGAAACCTCACATTTTAGTTCCAGATTGGGGTTTGTGTTCGCAGGATCAACCGAAAAGGAAGCCGAAGCTTCGTTCAGGCCCCAGTCCATAGAAAGTCCGGCACCATAAACCCAATGGTAATTCAGGGATTCAGGATGTTCTCCCGAAATGGAAAAAATACCCGACTGCCCGGGGCAAATGGCGGTAACCCCTTCTCCGGAAAAACTCCTGTTACATTCTGCAGGACATTGAACTCCGGGATCCTGGCCCAGAATGGAAGCAACCAGGAAAATTGTCTGGGCAGAGGTTAGGTCAGAATGGACAAAATTTTTCTCGTCCGAACCAGATTGAGGCTCTGCAGCCCGAAATCTGGAAAGACGGTGCACCGGAATCTGGTGCGTCCAGGGATTGTAAGCCTGATTGTAAGATGCGAGGGACTCGCCTTCCATGTCCAGCGCAGACCGGGCAGGAATAAATGTAAATCCCCTTCCTCCTCCGGCGCTTAGTCCAAAAGCAGGAAGATCGATACCACCCAGCAAAACCTCATCCATTTGGGCAATGGGATAAACCCCTCCTGGGACATGGTCAACCGGAACATATCCGGATGGGTTCTTGAAATTTACCGAAAACTGGGTTTTAAACAGTTTGATTCGGCCATTAAAAAGGGAAACGGTGGTGGTCAGTTTAAGACTTGAAATGGTTTGGGTGCCCGTTTCCGGAAATCCCCGGGCATTGATGTTCAGATCCCAGCGGGCCTGGGCAAGGGTTAGGTCAACAAAGTCCTGAATTCCGGCCAGTGTATTCAAACGAATATCCACATCAAACAAGGTTTGAAGGGGAGGAAAATCCCGGACCCCACATTCCGAACCCAGACTTGTGGCCACAAACCGGAATGGTTCCATGCCCTGAGGGAAAGTAACCATCGGTTTGTACACCGATTCCAGCCAGCTGTTGCGTACTGCTGAATTAATGCCGGTTGCCCGGTAAATCAACATTTGCCTGGTAGCAGGCGCATCGAAAATGGCTTTGGCCTGATCCAGATGCGGGAAACAATTGGTCCAGCCAAGGGAAGTATGAATTTGTTGAAATGCATATTGAATCCCCAGCGGGATGTTTGCACCCTGATGTGGACTATCGTGGGTGATGAGCAGAGGTGTCTGGGAAACCATCCCTCTCCGATACATATCGCTCAGACAGTAGCGGGCAACCAACCCGCCCATACTGTAACCGATTACCACATTTGTTTCCGTACTTCCTGCCAAAACCTTATCCAGGTTTACTGCGGCAATCAGATCTTCCAGGAGCCGGGCATTGTTTTCGATTTTGTCGGAGCCGTGGTTGTAATTAAGAAAAACCAAATCGAAAACAGAATGGATGTTGGTAGAACCCAAAACCGAACCAAAAACCAATTGCAGATCTTGAAAATCGGAGTCCCATTGCACGATTTTTGGGGCTACTGAATGATAATCAGCGCCTTCTACCAAAATTAATGGCTTTTTCAAGTGCCCGGAGGTATTTCCCGGGGAAAACTGAATGTGGACCGACCCTCCGGCATGGAGATTTGGCTTAGGCGGCAGATACCAGCTGAGATCGGCGGTTTGGTGGGGTTCTTCCACAGCCAAAACTTCTATGGCGCCGGTTTGAACAATACCTGCACCGTTTCTGAATCGGTAGGATATGGCGTTTTCGCCCAAATGGGGTAGTTCCAGGCGGATGGTCCCCCCTTTGTTTACCCTTTGCCATTGGTTTCCGTCAAAGATCTCCAGGTTGATTTCCGTTTCCGGATGTAGATCGAACCAAAGATCTCCGGGAAAGGCCAATTGAACCTGTTTTCCCTGAATGGTGTTTGCCAGAGGGCCAACGACCTGAACATCCACGTCATCCACAATCTGGTTTACGGGAACAAGGGGAAAAGCGACCCCATCCTGAATCCGGACATGGTCTTCCAAGCCAGCTGAGGCATTAAGTCGGACAACAGAAAGGTCAAACACTGCCAGTTCCACCCGGTCTTTGGAAATAAATGGGTGTCGGTTCTTCTTTGCTTCCCAGGTTTCCTCAAATGGAACTCCGGCGCTTTCCAGGCTTTGGAAAAGCATCCCGGAAAAAGAGGGATTGGTTTTTATTTTGTCGGTGTTGGTGAGGGCTTCTGCCGGTATCAGCATATCACCTTGTTCATACAAAATTTTTCCATTGAGGGCCGATCGGATGGGGGCCAAACTTCGGTTTACCTGCTGTCGAAGGGAGTCCAAAGGAGATTGGGCGGCAAGC
>JBIPNA010000324.1:0-4220 GCA_044375665.1 Catalimonadaceae bacterium | reverse complement strand
GTTATTTCCTTGCCAGCTTTTTCATCGTCGATTTTGAAGTTTTCCAAAAGCAATATTTTAGAACCATCGGCCATCAGATATAACAGGCGGATGTAGCATGGTTTATGGGCGTAAACAAAAAACTGAACCTGTTCCCCATTTCTCAACACGATATTGTCATTCCCTTTATTGGTCCAAATATCAACCTGGAAGTTATTTTTGATCTTCTCTTTCTGAAGCACAGAATCAATTTGAACAGCTGCTGCCTGAACCTGGGGAACATACACCAATCCGGTTTCTTTCAGACTATTAAGGGGCAAAGCACCATCCATGGCCAAAAGGAAGCTTCCATTTTCACTGTTCACCAAATTAACCTGAAAACGGACGAGGCTATCTACTATAGAATAACGGCCCCGAAGGCGGTAGGGTGTTTTGTCCCGTCCATTCCAAAATCCACGAAACGAAACCCGGGTTACCTGATGTTCTCCCGATTCGCCAAGCACACCAGCAAACTTATCTGACAGAAAGTTTGAAAAAGGTGTTGCCAGGTCTGTATCCTGGAAAGTAAAGGCGCTTACCTGAATATTTTTAATTTTGGTTTGCGCTGAAATCTGAAGGGCCATTCTTCTGCAAAGGGCATCCAGTGAGTTTACCTTTTGACAATTCAAAAGCGCAAGCTTTTCTGAGGAATTACCAATCGCAGCTACCTGGGTTTCCAAACCCAAGGGTTTTAGGTTTTCCTGAAACTTATCCTGTTCGAGTTTGATTTGAAGGGCAGAAATTTCTGTCATTCCCGCATTCAGCATCACTTTTCCCCACAGGTAAAAATCCGGGTGGGCTCGTTCTGCCGCTTTTTTCCAAGCCATGCTTTCGGACTTATAATCATCAAATGTCTTATTTTTCATCAGGTCATCGGCCTTTCCCTTAAGGACCAACAATTCAAGACCTGGAATTTTCCGATTGAGTATTTGGCTTTCCAGTTCAGCAGCCAGTTCAAAACCTATACAGCCTGGAATGGAATCACTTTCGCCTCCGCCCTGCCCAAAAGGCAGAACCACAACTTTTTTTCCCTTAAGGACAGGGTTGGATTTTACCTCAGCTTCCAACGCCTTTACAATTTTTTTTGCCAATCTGTTTACAGGCCCGGACTGGGCAAAACCCATATGGCTTTCTGCCCAGAAATAGAGGAATAGAATAAGGTACTTTTTCATTGAAACAGGTCAAGGTTTCATTCCGATAGGAAAATCAGGTACATCAGCCGAAAAAACAGTGGTAGGACTTTGTTCACCATTGGTGATGGTCTTTACCCGTTTGGTAATATAAAGATCCAGTTCTTTTACGGTTATTATACCGTCTTTATCCTGATCTCCCTGTCCATTCAGGCCTTCCACCAGTGCTTTTGTAAAGGCGCCATTACCCCAGGTGGCATCTTCCTGGCTAAGTTGGCGACCTGTAGAAGAAGAAAAGGTGATTTTCCCCTGGGCCTGTGCAAAATCGTTGAGCACCTGATTCATATCCGGCGCACGAAAGGACTTTTTGGCGAGACTTCCTGAATGACAGGCATCCATAAACATCAGGGCTTTGCCGGGAATGTTTTGAAAATCGTTGATGAGCAAAGAATTGGGCAGGCCTGTTGCAGATAAATCATCCAGGTCGGTTTCATGGGTAAAAAAGTAAAAGTCTCCATTGGCATCCTGCTTTCCGTGTCCCGCAAAAAAGACTACAGCCAGATCGTATTGGGTTGTGGACTTCTTTAGCCAGGATAGTTCCTTTCGGATCCGCATTTGATTGGCCTCGGCATTGGTCACCACATGTGTTTCAACTTGTCCAAATACCTTTCCCTTCTGTTTCGCCAGAGCTGCAGCCAGATCCTGCGCATCCTTATGGGCAAAATTGAGTTTGTAGTTCGGGTTGGCATAATCGCTCACGCCAATGGCGAGCACATACAGGTTGGGTTTGTTCAGCAAATTGGGCGTAGGCTTTTGGCCGGCCCATTCCAGACGGATGCTGGAACCCTGGCTGGTGCCGTGCTGGTTTCGGGCAAAGAGCGTTACGGTGCAGGAAGATTCCGGAATTTCTACGGTAAGTGTTCCGTCTGACCCAGCTTGTGGGGTAACGGGTTTCAGACCACGGGTACCATCTACGGTTGCCCAAACCTGCGTTACCGGAGCATCCGGTGCGGTAATCAGGGAATAGCGCAGGGTTACCGTCCGGCTGGAAGTACGGGAGCCCGAAGCCGGACTGGTGATGGTGGCAATGGGAGGCAGCATCTTGACAATTTCCATTTCTGGTTTGGCCGTTCCCCGGGCGGCATTGGCCTGGGTAAGCGCCTCTGTCTCATCGTAGGTTTGGAGAATGAGGTCGATGACATCTGGCCGGTAAAAGCGCCGCCGAAACTGGGAGGCAGGATAAAAAAGGGCTTCCTTATCCGGGCCCTGGTTGAGGTGCCAGCCGATAAGGTCTTCTGCACCAGGTGAAGCATCGTAATAGCCGGAAGGCGTCCAGAGCACCCAGCGTTTTTTATCCGGGTGGAGATAAAAACTAAGTAAGACTTCCCCGTCGCTCATGCGGTACCAGCGCAAGGTGCCACCAGAATGACCAACAAGGACGACCTTTCCATTACCTGAAATGTTTACACAGGCAGCCATGGCCGGTACCGGTACTTCCCAAAGCATTTTCGATTTGTTATTGAAGGCATAGAGGTTCCAATCCGCCCCCAAAACCGCACTTTCCCCATCGAGGTCGACGGAGCGGGCCATTTCACTTTGGCTTAAAAAGTCCAGTTTTACCCCGTTGCAGGAAGGGGAATAATTGTCATTCCAATCGCTAATCAGAAATCCTGAAGCCTGGTCGGTGAAGGAAGGATGCAGGGAAGATTCGTCCTTCAGGCTGCGGTCAGAAATAGAAAAACTGAGAGGGGACTGAGCCGTGGGTGTAAATCCGATTTCATCCCCGGCTCGACTGATTCGTAAATGGGTTAAATCTCTCGCAAGATAATTCAGTAATTCGGGACCATTGTAAAACACTACCTCTCCGTTTGCCGAAATCCGGCCCCAGTCAGGCTGAGAACCAACAAACAACCAGCCACCCCGAGGAAGAGGTTTGATGTCCATAATTGAATTACCTGCAATGGGAAGATCTTTGTAGCTGCCTTTGCCAAAATCGGTATAACACCGAAGCACCCTTTTCCATCTATCGGCAGTGTATTGACTGTAAGTACCGCCTGTCAAAAGTTGGGTGCCCTGGAAAGCCACCATTTCTAAAAATTTGCTTTCATCTGTGCTTTCAATCTTTGGTTTGTAAAGCAAACTCAAGGTTTGGCCATCCCGAACTTCCAAGGTTGGGCTGTCATCAAAACCAAGAGCCAGGCGGCGGCCTGTTTCATCAAAGGCCAGTGAAAATGGCAACTTTCCACTGAGGTTTTCCTGGGTGCGGACCAGAGAAAAGGCTTCGTTGTAAAGACGGAGTTTTCCGTCGAAAGATACCGTGGCCATTCCACCTTGGGGTGAAAATGATACATTATAGCAATTATCCCCATAACCCTCCAGGCTGTGTTGAAGGGTCCAGGACCGGGCATCCCAGACCCGTACCCCGTTGGCTCCGCCCAGGCCGGCTGCCAACCAGCTACCATCCGGTGAAAATTCCAGGTCGTTAATAACATTTGGCAATCCAGTTAAGCGGTTCAACATCCGGCCGCTGCGGGTGTCGAAAAGGTAGATATTATGATTCCCCGAAACGTTAAGATTGGTAAATCCACCTAAGGCGGCAATTCGCCCATCCGGACTAAGAGCACCGGCATATATTTTGCCATCATCTCCACTGTTTGCCGGGACCCGAAAAGTTTGCACCAGGCTTCCATCACTCACCAACCAAAGCCGGGCGGTTTTGTCATCGCTTACAGTTAAGGCAAAAGCACCCGCTTTGTCAACAGATATACGGTTGCACATGGCGGTATGCATGGAAGTATTGACCACCAGGATGGGGTCTGTCGGCTGGGCGGAAAGGAAATAATGAATGCCACAGGTTAGCACACCAACCAGGAGGGCGAGAGTTGATTTCATACGGTTACACTATGGATGGAGAAAAAGATCGGTTTCATTTTACAGAAATGGGGAAATCGGGTACATCTGCCGGGATTACTGTTGTCGGTGTTTGCTTGCCACCCGTAAGCATCTTCACTTTTTTCGAGATAAAAAGGTCCAGTTCTTTCAGGGTAACCAGGTTATCGTCTAAGTCAGCAC
>JBIPNA010000323.1:0-4245 GCA_044375665.1 Catalimonadaceae bacterium | reverse complement strand
TCCCAGTCCGGAGGCCAGATAAGGTTGCCTGAAGTTTTCCATCAGCTCAATTCCAAACAGTCGGGCAACACCACGGGCGATGTCGCTGTAACCGGCAAAATCGTTGTAGATCTGGAAACCGAAGAATACAAGTCCAAGAATATGCACAGGCAGTGAGAAGTTTTCCGGCGTATTGAAAACCGTATCTGTGAATGGGGCAAGACGATCGGCAATACAGAGTTTCCGGACAAAGCCCATTGCCATGAGCGCCAGGCCAGAGAAAATACGTTGGGTATCGGGAAGGCCTTTCAAGGTATTTAGCTGACCCAAAAGGTGTGGCGCCCTTTCAATGGGTCCGGCAACAAGTTGGGGGAAAAAGGTGATGAAAAGCAGAAATCGGCTGAAATGTGATTCTGGTGGGAGCCTGTTTCTGTACACATCCAACACATAGCCCATGGCCTGAAATGTATAGAAAGAGATGCCTACAGGGAGCAGGACATTCAGAAAACCGGGCATTTCATTTTGCGGTAAGCCCAGGACTGAACGGACAAAAAAACCTGCATACTTGAAGTAACCTAATATGGAGAGGTTACTTAACAAGCTGACCATCAGCCACAATTTCCTGCCCGACTTTGAGCTGGCTTTTCCAATCTTCAGGGCCACAAAAAAATCGATTCCCGATGTGGCCAAAAGCAGCAAAAGGTAGGTCCATTCCCAGTATCCATAGAAAAACAAACTGGCGCCCAGCAGGAGGTACTGTCTCTGATTCCGGGTTTTCAGAAACCTGTAGCCCATCAGGACCAAAATCAGGAAAACCGGAAATTCAAGGGCATTGAACAACATAAAGGGCAGAAACCGGGAAAGGGGCAAAGGTCGGAATCCGGATCAAATGGCCAAGTTGTTCTTTGTAACCCCATTTTTGCTTTCAATGAACCATTGAAATAATCCCTGGCAGGTTGTTTAGGGATCTTTTCCAGGCTTTGGGTTTTTCCTTGTGGGTCAAAATTCTAATTTTGCTCCATGCTTGAAAAAATTGGGGAAGTCCGCAAGGCCATCGAAGCTTTCGAAATCAGGAATGCGCAGACGATGGAGGAATTTCGTTTGGCATTTTTGGCCAGAAAGGGGCAAATAACAGATTTAATGGCCGGTTTAAAAGACGCTTTGCCGGAGCAGCGCAAAGATCTGGGCCAGGCATTGAACGCTTTGAAAGAACTTGCCTGGCAAAAATTTGAGGCGGTTCAATCGGGACTCGGGTCTGAGGAAGCGGCGGTTGAAATTCCCGACATGACTTTGCCGGTAGAACTATTTCCGCTGGGATCGCGACATCCATTGAGTCTTGTCAGGCAGCAAATGGTCGAGATTTTTGAACAGATGGGTTTTTCGCTGGAGGATGGGCCTGAAATTGAAGACGACTGGCATAATTTCTCAGCGCTGAACTTTCCGCCGAATCATCCTGCCCGGGATATGCAGGATACCTTTTTTATTTCCCGAAACCCTGAAGTCCTGCTTCGGACACATACCAGTACGGTTCAGGTTCGGCTGATGGAGCGTCAAAAGCCGCCTTTGCGGGCCATCATGCCAGGCAGGGTATACCGGAACGAAGCGATTTCAGCCCGTGCCCATTGCCTCTTTCACCAGATTGAAGGATTGTATATTGATCGTAATGTAGGCTTCAAGGATCTCAAGCAAACCCTGTATCATTTTGTAAAAGAGATGTTTGGGCCAGAGCAAAAAATCCGCTTCCGACCCTCTTATTTCCCTTTTACCGAACCCAGTGCCGAAATTGATATTTCCTGCCTGATTTGTCATGGCGAGGGCTGCAATATTTGTAAGCAAACCGGTTGGGTTGAAATCGGGGGTTCGGGAATGGTTGATCCCAACGTCCTTATTGCCAATGGAATTGACCCGGAAGAGTTTACCGGATTTGCCTTTGGAATGGGTATTGAACGAATCACCATGTTGCGGTATGGGATCAAAGATCTCCGGTTGTTTACAGAAAATGATGTCCGGTTCTTAGATCAGTTTTCAGGAATAAGTTAATCATCACCAACACCATGAAGGCGCTGCATTTATCCATCCGAAAGACCCTGTTTTTCATAGGCTTACTAAGTTGTCTGGGCATTGGACTTGTTCAGGGAGTTCCCTACCACGGTTTTAAGAAAATGTTCAAACAACCCGACGGCTCCGTTGTGGAGGTCAGGCTTTTCGGATCAGAGTTTTACATGCGGGCCGAAAGTGCAGATGGATACACCCTGGTACGGCATCCCAAAACAGGATGGATCTGTTATGCCAGGGTTTCTCCCGAAGGAAGTCAGCTTGTTTCAACAGGGGTTCATTTTACAGGTTCTACTTTTCCCCGGGATCTTTTACCGGAATTAAAACCACATACCGACTTATCCCCGGAAAACAGAATCCGGATTGAGAAAAGGAAGTCATTGCAATTGGCTGGAAACAGGCCGGAAATGTTGTCAGAACCAGGTCATCCGCATGTACATGGCACGCCAGTTGTGCCGGTATCCGGAAATCTGGTTGGGCTAACCATTCTGGTCGATTTTCCGGATGAAGCATCCACCTTACCCCGTTCTGAATTTGAGCTTTTCTGCAATCAGCTGGACTACCAGAATTTTGGAAACAAAGGCTCGCTCAGAACCTATTTTAAAGATGTTTCAAAGGGGAAAATTGACTATACAAACCAGGTGGTTGGTTTTTTCAGAGCACCCAAAACATTTGCCTATTACGATTCTCTTCCTCTTGCCCAGGGTGCTCAGATTGTTTTAAAAATGGCGCTGGATTCACTTGATGCACAGGGATTTGATTTCAGTCAGTTAACCCTGAATGAAGACAACACCATCCAGGCCATCAACCTGATGTACACGGGTGAACCTCCGGTATGGGCAGAAGGCATGTGGCACCACAAAGGAACCTTTACCGATTTTGTTTCTTCCTCGGGAATAGGCAGTAAAGATTACAATTGTTCTCCTGCAAATGCTCCTTTAGGAATCGGTGTGGTTGCCCATGAGAATGGCCATATGATTGGAAAATGGCCTGACACCTATAAATATACGAGCACCAACGGACCTGATGGTATTGGTTCGTTTGACCTCATGTGCTGGTATGGAGACGGGCAGAACCCGGTTCCTCCAAACCCTCTTTTTACAGCCAATGCAGGCTGGGGCAAAACCATTGATGTCACTTATTTGAATGGAGTTGTTCAGGATACTGCAAACTCAGGGACCCGATACCAATTCCGTAATCCCACAGATACGAACGAGTTTTTTTTGTTTGAAAGCCGGACAAAGACAGGCCGGAGTTTTTATATTCCGGATGCAGGATTGACGGTCTGGCACATAGACCGGAAAGGAAACAACCAAAGTCGCCACCACGAAGTCCGGTTGGTTGCTGCCAGTAACGACAGTGCCAATCAGTCGCAGGCTTGCTTCAGAAAATTTTATAAGACAGAATTTTCTTATGGCACGGTTCCCAATTCCAAATGGTACAATGGAGATCCTAGCGGACTTCGGATCTGGGATGTGGGCGCAAGGGGGGCGGTAGTTCCATATAAAATTGGACTTGGTGTCGCCGGACCATCGCTTCAGTTGAAGTTTATGGGTATTTCGTCAGAACAATTCCCGAATGGTTTTGCAGAGCCAGGGGAGAATCTGCATCTGGATTGGGAAATCGTAAATGGCGGGCAGTTGGCTTCAGACTCCTTACAGGCTTTTGTTTCCGCTTTGCCCCCTTCCACCAGTCTCGTACAGTTTTCAGGGAGCCAATTTCCCATTCAAAGTATTTCAGCTGGAAACAGCCGTTTTGTTTCTATACCTGCTCAAATCTCCAGTCTGGCAGAATCTGGGTCAGAGTTGGTTTGCCGCTTGCGTCTCGGCAACAGCAATCCACCTGTTTTTGCAACGGCTTCGGTTCCTATTGGTCTCCGCATTACCATGCAGGAAGGGGAGGACAGCCTTTGCGACGGCCTTTTTCTTGATCCGGGTGGGCTGTTTGATTATGAGGACAATCAGGAAGTCCTGATGACGCTGTTTCCCCAGACGCCTGGTGCAAAAATCAGGGTTTCTTTTCTGGATTTTGCGCTGGAAGCACATCCGAATTGCGGATACGATTATTTAAAGGTGCACAACGGACCAAGCACAACATCGCCGGTTTTGGGCCTTTGGTGCGGCAATGATGGTCCTGATACCGTCCAGTCCACCCATAGCACAGGTGCATTGACCTTTGTGTTTCGTTCGGATGAAGGGGTTCGGGCCGCAG
>JBIPNA010000322.1:0-4259 GCA_044375665.1 Catalimonadaceae bacterium | reverse complement strand
CAACAATGCTACAGTTCAAATGCAGGGCGTCAACAATTTCTCTCCTGTTTTCCAGGTTTATACTGGTACTGCAAACATTTTAGATGTTGATCCTACTGTGTTCACCCACCTGACCTGTTCAAACAATCCAGGCGTAAATGGTCTGGCTACAGCTTCTTTTACAACTACTCCAGGAACCTACTATTGGGTACGTGCCTATAGCCCGGCAACAGGAAACACCGATCCATTGGCTACATTTAATATCTGTGTATTCAATGTAACACCTCAGGCAGGGCAGCCCGTCATTTCACCCGGTACAGGTACCTATACTACTTCCCAAACAGTTACCATTTCAAGCCCTACGCCAGGTGCTTCCATTTATTACACCCTTTCAGGTAACATACCTGTAATTGGGACTTCCTTTACCCTTCTATATTCCGGACCCATCTTAATCAGCTCAACAAAAACCATCCGGGCAATGGCCGTAGCCCCTGGATTTCAAAATTCAGCAGTTTCAGTGGCAAATTTAACCATTAACAATCAGGTCGTAGGGACACCAACCATCACACCAGGAACCGGAACATATACCGGACTTCAAAATGTTTCCATCGTTTCAGCAACAACTGGTGCTACCATATATTATACGACCAATGGGAACGTACCTTCTACTTCTGTCAATTCTTTCACTAAATTATACACCGCTCCTTTTCAGGTAAATGCAACTACAACCATAAGAGCAATAGCCGTCAAGTCGGGTATTGAAAATTCTGCGGTGGCTGTAGCTTTTCTGACGATCAACAGTTCTACTCCTGTCGCAGCAACTCCGGTCATTAACCCCGGAACCGGTACATATCTGGCACCACAAACAATTTCCATAACAAGTTCTACCCCCGGTTCAACCATTTATTACACCACATCCGGAAATATCCCTGTAATTGGAACTTCATTCACCAAGCTCTATATCGGTAGCTTTCAGGTTAATAGCACCACTACAGTCAGGGCCATGGCCATTGCTCCAGGATTTATAAATTCAGCAATCGCGGCTGCTTTTATCACCATTAGTTCCCAATTACCCGCCTTGGGTTATCAAGAGAGGGAAGTTGAGTTTGCCAATCAAAACAGGATTAGGGTTTACCCAAATCCTGGCAAGGGGGTCATCATCATTGAATCTCCTGATGAAGAAATCCTAATGGCTGAAGTTATCGGTGTCGATGGAAAGATTTTGGAAATTGGTTTTCCCGGGCCTGGAATAAGAACTATGAAGTGGAATTCTTTTGGTTTTAGCGGATTCTATACCATCAAGCTTCAAACTGCTTCAGGTGTTTTTGCCAAAAAGCTAATTCTGCAATAGATTTTCCATCAAGACCCATTTGAAAAGCGATTGATTTCAAAATGTCTGTCGAATGGGTTTTTCCTAATTTATTGTCTCTAATCTGAAAAGTTCAATTATTAGCTTGGTCCCCTCCTCAAAAAACAAATTTCTAAAGCCATTCTGGTCGTTTTAAAAGACTCAGCATGTTTTTAGTTGGGTCTCAGGAAGGGTTGTTTTTTAAAAGTTAAGGTTTTGGAAGTGAGTTCAGGAGAAGTTGGGGATTCCGGCTCCTTTGGTCGCCCGAATCCCTTTCCTAAGCCTTATTGTTTCAGCAGTATACCCCTAACCTTTACCCAGTTCTACTTTCCCGTTTTCCCCGGTCAGGAAGTTGAATCTGGATTTTACTTCGAGCTTCCCCATCAAAGATAAAGGTCTGCCTGAGGGAATCGAAAATCCTGTAGGAGTAGGAAGGGAATTTACCATCCTTGGACAATTGGCTAAACGACCGCTCAGGAAAGCCCAAAGGCCGGGAAGAACAAGCAGACTGCACCCTGCCCTGGATGAAAGGGCCTGACCCGACATAGCAGGGAAATCCTCCGAAAAAAACCAAGCTGCCAGATTATTATAAGCTTGTTATATTCTCCAATTCAACAAATCCGAAAAGCGCTTTGTGGCTTTGGAGTCCGGGATTATTCGCCTACGGCTTCCGGTCGGCATACAAATTGAATTCAGCTCGTACCAGATCCGGAATGGCCAGATTTCCAAGGCCAGCTACATATTTTACTGATCGGTGGGTAATGCCAAAAAAGGTCCGGTCAAATTCGAGGCGGCCAAAAATGCGGACATGTTTGGATGAGTATTCTGCCTTTCCGGGAAATGTAAAGGAAATCGTTTTCCCGTGCATGATCAGATTTCCCTTCAGGATATACTCATTGGCAGTTTTCATCATGCAGCTTTCCAGTTCAAATATGATGACCGGAAACCGTTTTGAATGTAGAAACCTGGCTGATCTGGCTGAGTCGGAATAGGGTTTTGATTCCAGGTTCTGACCTGGGATCCTGACCCAGGTTTTTCGGGCGTTAAGTTCTACCCTTCCGCCCACCACAACATTGCCGTTCATATTGATTTTCCCTTTCAAAACGGGAACCGAACCGGAGTAAACTGTTCCGGAATCGGATAGAGAAAACCGGACCGATGATTTGGATGGCTGGATAAGGTGCGTGGAAACAGGATTGGGTTGCCGCAAAGGCTGAAAGGTTAGACCCAGAGTCCAGAAGAAAAGAAGTAGTTGAAACATGCAAAAAACGTGGATGTGGGGCAAAGGTAGATTCTGATGGGGAAGTGACCACGCTGTTTCTCTGCATATTTTCTTCTAAAACATGCCCCCTTGTCAAATT
The DNA here is from genome assembly GCA_044375665.1 of Catalimonadaceae bacterium. Taxonomy (GTDB): domain Bacteria; phylum Bacteroidota; class Bacteroidia; order Cytophagales; family Flexibacteraceae; genus CAMDMI01. Next base: position 1,571 of record JBIPNA010000322.1, on the reverse strand, counting down.
TTTCTTTGGCCTTTCGTCCCTTTCTCAAATGAATTTTCTGAAATGGAAAAAAAGCATTTTTTGGTTACCTTTTTAAACCACTAATAATGAGCTGGTTATAAAATGTTATGAAATTGTTACCACAATTTTTCGGTAAAAATTTTGTGTACAGATATTTCCCCATATTTTTGAAGGCCGGACCCATGCGTGAAAACCTGAGCGAAATGGTACACCGGAAAATGTAGACCGAATTGTATTACCCTGTTTATTACATGAAGAAACTGCTACCAATCCATACTTGGTTTTTTGCTTTCGGCTTGATTTTTTTATTTCAAACCATTGAAAATAAGGCTGTTGCCCAAAAAGGAAAGAGTAAAGCGAAAGCGAACCCAGGCAAAACGGCCGCAAAACCCGAAGGTACAAAAACTGAAAAACCAGGCCTGATACTACCTGTGACAGAACTGAAGCTGGTTGACAAACCTGGCTACTTTCAAGGTATTCCCGATTCCTTATTGTACAGTTCCAGTAAAAATTTTATGCACCTGCCCCTGACGGGCGATCGTTTTCAATACCCGGTGATTCTGGTTCCTGTCAAACTTCAAAGTGGTTTTTTGCCGGATGTTCCAACTGTTGGAAAAGAACTGATGGTTCTGGGATCGGGAATTTCTGAAGCCGATGATGTCGTTTATTTCAAAGAGCAAGGCTTGCCTGAAGCCCTTTTGATCAGGACACCGATTCTTACGCGACAATTAAATAAGGTTCGGTCTCTTCAAAATGACTCTATCCGTTTTTTCTGTTTTACCAGTGGTCCGCAATTGGGCAACGAGATCTTCTTAAAAAAGAACCGCAACTGCAACACGCAGGAGCTGCAGAAAAAAATAGACCTTCGTATCGAATACCTCAATAGCATCATCAAACCTGAACTTCCTAAGCAACCCGCTACCAATCCGGATGCAGAAGCCCAGGCAAAACCTTAAAGACTGTTTTTTTTGTTTCACTTCTAATCGTTTAATCTATGCAAACATCTACGCGAAAGGCAGGTAGATGGCTCCGTCTGACGGGCCTCTTTCTGCTCTCAATGATGGTGGTGCCCTGGGCCGCAAGAGCCCAAACCACGCTGATCGATCCCCTCGGAGCCGGTGGCTTTGAGTCGGGAGCGACATTCACAGCCAATGGCTGGTCCACAACCGTAACAGGTACCAACAACAATTGGAATCTGGGTACTGCAGCTTCCGGTTATTCCGGGTCCAGAGCGGCCTACATTTCAATTGATGGAGGTACTACCTTTCTGGCTGACAATACAGGAGGGATAGTTCATTTTTACAGGAACATCAACTTTCCAGCTTTGGAAAGCAAGATTACCCTGACCTTCCGTCTCCATGTTTCCAATCCCGACGTTGGTTTTGACCGGGTTCGGGTATGGAGTATGCCAGCCGCAAACACGCCTTCGGCGGGTTCGGCAATTACTGCTTCTGTGGACAACATCCAGCACGGCCTTGCCAATTATGAAGCTGGTACTGGTGGAACTTTCGTTACCCAGGCGACCGTGAGCTTGCCAACATCTTTTGCAGGTACCAGCCGGAAGATCATTT
>JBIPNA010000321.1:0-4269 GCA_044375665.1 Catalimonadaceae bacterium | reverse complement strand
TGAAGAAGAGCCAAGAAAGCTTCAGGAAAAAATGAAAGAAGCCAGGCATCCTGATTCTGGAAAACCAGTTTTCACTCCGGCAGCCATTGCTTCTCTTTTGGTCTTTTACATTTTCGCGATGCAGTGCATGAGTACCCTTGCTGTGACTTATCGGGAAACCGGACATTGGAAATGGCCTTTGCTTCAGTTGTTGTATATGACAGGACTTGCCTTTTTGGCGAGTATGATGGTTTACCAATTCCTCTCCTAAGGTGTTTTTTGAGGAAAGAGAAGGGATAATCAATTGAATTTCCGACATTTGCAGGCTTTTTGAAAGGGCGGAGGCCCAAAAAGCCTGTACAATGAACAACATTATCGCCATCGTAGGCCGCCCCAATGTGGGCAAATCCACCTTTTTCAATCGCCTGGTAGGCACTCGCAAAGCCATCATGGACAATGAGGCTGGCGTAACCCGCGACCGTCATTATGGGTTTTCTGAATGGAATGGGAAATACTTTACTGTGATCGATACAGGTGGGTATGTAGTGGGTTCAGAGGATGTTTTTGAACAAGCCATCCGGGATCAGGTAGAACTAGCTATTGAAGAATGTGATGTACTCTTGTTCATGGTTGACACCAATGACGGGGTTACCGGATATGACAAGGACTTTGCCAATATCCTACGCAAGACCCGCAAGCCGGTATACATTGTGGCCAACAAGGCCGATACCCATGAAAAGGGGCATCAGGCAGGTGAATTCTATGCTCTTGGGATTGGAGAAGTTTTTCCCATTTCCTCCCAGACAGGAAATGGGACCGGAGAACTTCTTGACAAAGTCGTATCCCATTTCCCGGAAGAAGGCTTGGAAAATCCCTACGAGGGAATTCCAAGAATTTCGGTTCTGGGCCGGCCCAATGTTGGTAAATCCAGTTTCATAAACCTTTTGCTTGGAGAGAACCGAAACATTGTAACAGATGTTGCCGGCACAACCAGAGATTCTATTGATACCCACTATAAGGCTTTCGGCAAAGAGTTTCTATTGACCGACACCGCCGGAATTCGTAGAAAAACAAAACTGAAGGACCATCAGATTGAATTTTACTCGGTTTTGAGATCTCTTCAGTCCCTTGAAAATTCTGACGTTTGCATTATCATGCTGGATGCCACGAGAGGAATTGAATCTCAAGATGTAGCAATTATTTCATTGGCTGAAAAAAAACGTAAGGGCATTGTTATTCTGGTGAACAAATGGGATGCCATAAACAAAGACAGCCAAACTGCCCGGAAATTTGAACTGGAAATAAGGGAGCGACTTGCCCCAATTGATTACACCCCAATATTATTTGTATCGGTCTATGAAAAACAAAGGGTGTATCAGGCAATAGAAAAAGCAATTGAAGTTTTCAATTGCAGGACATCCAAAATTCCAACTTCAGAATTAAATGATAAAATATTACCTGAGATCGAAAAGAATCCACCACCCAGTTCAAAAGGGAAGATTGTCCGGATCAAATATTTGATGCAATTACCCACCTATACGCCGTCTTTCGCCTTTTTCTGCAACTTACCTCAATACATCAAAGAACCATACCAACGGTTTCTTGAGAACCGTCTCCGGGAAAACTTCCCCCTTGAAGGCGTACCTATCAATATCTTTTTCAGAAAAAAGTAATGGTTTTTTTGCGAATTTGGAAACAGGGAATACTTTTGCATCCAAAATTGTTAAAGAATCAATTTAAAAACAGAAAAATGAAAAAGTTATTCGCGTTGTTAATGGTTGCAAGTACTTTCGCTATGTATTCTTGCGGAGGTGGAGAAAAAGCTGCAGAGCATACTGATTCTACTGCTACCGAAACTCAAATGGAGCCTGCTACTGAAGATTCTTCAGCTGTTGCTGCCCCTGCTGACAGTGCCGCTGCTGCTCCTGCTGATAGCGCTGCTGCTGCTCCTGCTGCTCACTAAGAGTAAGACTCAGAAAACCTTAAAAGCCGGATTCTATCCGGCTTTTTTTTTGTCCTGATAATTTTGTCGAAAAATAGCTTGTGTTATTATAAGGTTCATCAACCTGAACAATGCTGTCGGGCCCAGGCTCTCATCTGAAAACCCATTCATTCAGACAAGAAAATGCTTATAGGATGGAGGTATCGGCTTTTCCGTTGGAAGAACTGTTTCCGTAGCCACGCATTATGCCTCGTTCTGACCCCCGGATGAAATTCAGAATTTCATCCCTTTCTTTTGAAGGAGTAAATTCCAACTCGATCAAATCGCAGGCTTTTGAGTAGTTGTTCCCTTCCAGGTAAATGATTCTGTAGAGATCCTGAATCTCTTCAATTTTTTCATTTGTAAAGTTTCTTCTCCGCAAACCAACTGAGTTTACACCTACATAACTAAGCGGCTCCCTTCCTGCTTTGGTATATGGAGGAACATCTTTTCTGACCAACGACCCCCCTGAAACCATCGCATGCGCTCCAATTTTCACAAACTGATGCACTGCTGAGGTCCCTCCAATAACCACATAATCTTCGATGACCACATGACCGGCGAGCTGCACGGCATTGGCAATGATGCAACTGTCTCCAAGAATACAATCATGCGCAATATGCACATAGGCCATAATGAGGCAGTTGCTGCCTACTTCTGTTTTAAATCTATCGGCAGTACCCCTGCTTATGGTTACAAATTCCCGAATTACGGTGTTATCTCCAATGACCACTGTTGTCTGCTCACCGGCAAATTTCAAATCCTGAGGGAGAGAAGAAATTACAGCTCCAGGAAAAACCTGTACACCGTTACCCAAACGGGCACCATCCATTATAACGGCATTTGGGCCAATCCAACAGTTGTCCCCGATTTCTACATCGGCAGCAACAGTAGCAAAAGGTTCAATCCGAACATTGGCTCCAATACGGGCATTGGGATGAATATTGGCTAGTGGTTGATTCATTATTTGATCTCCTTCCTCACGATATAAGCAGACATTACCGCTTCACATACAAGATTGCCTGCAACATAAGCCCGTCCATGCATTTTTGCAATACCCCGCTTAATTGGTGCCATCAATTCACAACTGAAGACAACGGTATCACCTGGCAGAACCATCTTTTTAAACCGACAATTTTCAATGCTCAAAAAATATGTCCAATGATTTTCTGGATCAGGAACCGTACTTAAAACCAGAATTCCTCCGGTCTGTGCCATTGCTTCAATTTGCAATACACCTGGCATGACCGGGTTTCCCGGAAAATGGCCTTGAAAAAAAGGCTCATTAATGGTAACGTTTTTTATCCCGGCAACCGAATTTTCGTCCAGGTGGAAAATTTTATCAATGAGGCAAAATGGATACCGATGGGGAAGCATCTTATAAATCTGAACCACATCCAATAAAGGTTGGACAGTTGGGTCATAGGTTGGAATGCCTTTGGGAAGAGCTTTCTTTTCCTGCTCTTTCATGACTTTTTTAAGCTTCTTGGCAAAAGCTACATTGGCAGCATGCCCTGGTCTGGCAGCAAGGATTTGTCCTTTTATCGGGCGCCCGGCAAGAGCAAGGTCGCCAACCAAATCCAGGAGCTTGTGCCTGGCAGGCTCGTTTTTGTATCGCAACTCAACATTGTTGAGAATTCCCTCATTCTTTACCTCAACATATTCTTTATTGAAAAGACGGGCAAGATGCTGAAGTTCAGAATCTTCAACCACCCTGTCTACCACAACAATGGCATTGTTCAAATCTCCTCCTTGAATCAGACCCTGCTTGTAAAGCATTTCAAGCTCATGGAGAAAACAAAAAGTCCTGCACGAAGCAATTTCTTTCCCAAAATCGCGGATATCATTTAAGGATGCGTGTTGGCTTCCCAGGATTGGCGAGTTGTAATCAACCATCACCGTGAGCCTGTAATCATCTAAGGGAAGCGCAGCAATTTCCACATTTCGGCTTTCATCCTTGTAGTTGATCGCTTCGGTAATGTCAAAAAAGTTCCTAAGAGCGTTTTGCTCTTCGAAACCGGCTTTTTCCAGAGCCTCAACAAATGGCATAGAACTTCCGTCCATAATGGGGGGTTCCGGACCATTCAGTTGAATCAGGACATTGTCAACTTCGGTTCCCGCAAGTGCAGCCATGGTATGTTCTACCGTATTTACCCGGGCCCCGTTGTGTTCTATGGTGGTTCCTCTGCTCAAATCGACCACATAATCCACATCTGCATCTACGATGGGTTGTCCGGGCAAATCAACCCGCTGGAACTTTATGCCATGATTGATGTCGGCTGGAAGGAAAGTCATTGTAGCCTCCTTTC
>JBIPNA010000030.1:0-15959 GCA_044375665.1 Catalimonadaceae bacterium | reverse complement strand
GAAGCGGTAACCGAAAAAAATCCAAGGCAAACGCATAAAACCAGTGCGTAAAGCTGCTTCAAATTTCAGATAGGAATTGGTTGAACAAAAACGGATTCCCGTTGGGAATCCGGACGGTAAAGATACCTTTTTCTGTCAAAAACCTACATGATTGCAGGTAATTTCGTCATGGCCGGCTTTCCAACTCTCTCAGAACATCTCTGGCCACCCAGGTAGCACCCCGCTGACCATTGCGCAAGAGTTGTTTTGCGGTGTTTATCGCGAAGGTTTTTAGTTCAGGATTTCGTTTCCCGATTTGCCTGAGGGCCCAGCTAACTGCCTTCTGCACAAATGGATCCGGATCGGATGCTCCATCCATCAAAGGAAATTTGTATATGAAAAATGCCTGATCGGGCAGCTCTTTTCTATGGACAGCCATTACTGCCATGCTAACGTACCCTGCTCTTTTCTGATAGCCGGAAGGCAGTTTGCACAACTCGAGACATAGATTCGGTAAATCAGGAAACTTCACAAAAAGATTGAGGATCACCTGATCGCAAATATCCCAGGAATGGAATTGACTTACCCAGTTCCGGATCTGGTCGGCCGATAGCTTTTGGGGTTCATCTATGAGGGAAGCCAGAATCCTGGCTTCATGAAACCCTGTATCCCAAAGCTCCTGGGCCAGGGCATGGCTTTTTTGAATCTTTTTGGCCAGGTCGCGAAGGAAAGGCATGGATAGTCCGAGTGCATTGCTGGCCACAATCCCGAAGCGCTCCATACCTGCGATCCTGTCTGGCCTGGCATTTTCATGGAGCTGCTCCATGACCCAGCTCAACTCACGCGGGGCCTGAGACCCATAGGTTTTTCTTGCCATTAATGGTTGAGGATTAGAGGTACGTCTTTGCTACCCATAACCACTACTTTGGAGTTGGGAGAAAGTGCAAGCTCTTTCTGGGCTTTTATCCACTCGTATTGCAGTTGCTGGGCATTGAGGTTGAGGGAAATGATCTTTTGATAATCGGCAATACCTTGAGCTTCCACCCTTTTACGGTCGGCCTCCTGCCTTTCCTTGGCCAGGACAAACTGCATTTTCTGAGACTCCTGTTCCGCATTTATTTTCGACTCGATGGTTTGTTTCACCGAATTGGGCAGGGTAATGTTGCGCACAAGCAATTGCTCCAATTCCAGTCCTCTGGATTGAAAAACTTTCTGAATATCGGTAAAGATCCGGCTCTGAAATTCATCCCTTTTTACCGAATAAAGGGCTACTGCATCATAATTGACAGCATTGTCACGGATTTTTGTCCTTGCGACTGGCCTGACAATCACCTCTTTGTATTTCTGTCCTATTTCCCTTAAAATATTGGGCGCCTTGTCTTCATTTACCCTGTACAATATCGTCAGGTCGATGGTGACCTCCAGCCCATCTGCGGTAAGAATCCGAATGGCATCATCTCCCTCTTTGTCCCCTTCATCGTGGACAGAAGACATGGTATAGTTTTGTGTACGGATGTCGAATCTTTCAATTACCACAAGGGGGTTGACAAAATGTAGCCCGGAAGACAAGATACCTTTCTGAACTTTCCCGAAAAGGACCTGCACACCAACTTCTCCGGGGCGAATGGTGATAAAGGCAGATTGCAAAGCACCGACAATGACCAGGAGGAGTCCACCTATTTTAAAGGCCTGGGCAAAACGGGTAAGCGGGGAAAGATTGGAGGCGAAGAAAAACCCGAGGAAAATTCCAGCGAGTCCGGCAAAAACAAAAATCATAGAAGTGAGGTATAAATGTCTGGATGAACTGTACTTTCGTACCGGAACAAAAGTCCACTAATTGACAACTGAAACAAATTCCTGCCAAGCTTTTTTTCCCAAAGTGATTTCGGGAACCACAGGACTTTGGGTAATACTGGTTTTTTTGACCGGATGTTTTAAGGAAAAGGAAACTGTGAACATTTCAGGTCCAACTCCATTTCAACCTGATATCCCTCCATACCTTCAATCCTACTACAAAGTACCCTCCAACAATCCTACCACGCTGGAAGGGATCGCACTTGGGAAAGTTCTTTTTTTCGAAAAAGCATTGTCTCAGGACTTTACGATTTCCTGTGCCACCTGTCATCAGCCAGAAAACGGCCTGGGAGACGGAATGCCTCTTGCCCTCGGAATCGGAAACCAGAAAGGCAGAAGGCAGTCTATGAATTTATGGAATGTTTCGCTGCAAAACAGATTTTTCTGGGATGGAAGAGATACCAGTCTGGAACAACAATCTTTGCATCCGATTCAGGATCCCAAAGAGATGGGCATGAATCTGAGCGACGCAGTGGCCAGAATTCAGTCGATTCCCAGATACCCCTCCCTTTTCATGGCTGCATTTGGGAATGCGGAAATCAACTCTGAAAAGATCGCCAGGGCATTGGCGCAATTTGAGCGGAGCCTGCTGGCTTTCAACACCAAATATGACCGGTATTTGAAAGGTTTGTACACTCCCAATGCCGAAGAAGCCAAAGGGATGCAGTTGTTTTTCCAGCATCCCGAACCCTTTGCCGGCCTGAATGGAATCAGGGGTGGGAATTGTGGAGATTGCCATGCTCCTCAAACCCTGATGGGCCGGCAGGATGGATTTGGCGGGTTTCACAATACCGGACTTTCCGCCGCAGGAGCTGCGGACCGGGGCCTGCAGGAAGTAACAGGCCAGCCGGCAGATTTCGGTAAATTTAAAACACCTCCACTTCGGAATGTAGCTTTGACGGCCCCTTATATGCACGATGGCCGGTTTCAGACCCTGGAAGAAGTTTTAAACCATTACAATTCAGATACGCTGTTCAACAAATCCAATGTAGATGGCCTTATTCTGCTGGCCACCAACCAGAAGTTTGGCCAGAGCCTGATGCTCCGGGAAGATGAAAAAAAGGCCATTCTGGCCTTCCTGCATATGCTTACGGATAGTACGGCTACCTTTGACAGGTAACTCGAAAGTCCATCACATGTTACGTCGGTATTGCCCGCCCACCTCATACAGGGCATGACTGATCTGACCAAGAGAACAGGACTTCACGGTTTCCATCAGTGCTTCAAAAATATTTCCGTTGGCAATAGCCACTTGCTGAAGTGCTTTGAGTGCCTCTTCAGATCTGACCTTATTCCTTTCCTGAAACTGATTGAGACTGGTAATCGCATACTCACGTTCTTCTTCGGTAGACCGGATTACCTCTTCAGGGATAACTGTTTTTGAGCCATCGGGTCCCAAAAAAGTATTGACACCAATAATGGGTAATTTCCCTTCATGCTTCAGGGTTTCGTAATAGAGCGATTCTTCCTGGATTTTAGACCGCTGGTACATGCGTTCCATGGCGCCCAGAACCCCTCCCCTGTCGGATATTTTTTTGAACTCCTCCAAAACTGCTTCCTCAACAAGGTCGGTTAGTTCTTCAATGATGAATGCGCCCTGAAGCGGATTTTCGTTTTTCGAAAGCCCAAGTTCGTGGTTGATGATGAGCTGAATGGCCATGGCCCGGCGGACAGATTCCTCCGTCGGAGTGGTAATGGCTTCATCATAGGCATTGGTATGCAGCGAATTGCAGTTGTCATAAATCGCATACAAAGCCTGAAGGGTTGTGCGGATATCGTTGAAACTGATTTCCTGGGCATGGAGCGATCTCCCGGATGTCTGAATGTGGTATTTTAGCTTCTGACTCCGGTCGTTGCCTTTGTATTTATGCCTGATGGCTTTGGCCCAGATGCGCCTGGCTACCCGGCCGATAACGGCATATTCTGCATCGATGCCATTGGAAAAAAAGAAACTCAGATTTGGAGCGAAATCATCAATGTGCATGCCCCGGCTCAGGTAATATTCCACAAAAGTGAAGCCGTTTGCCAGGGTAAAAGCAAGCTGGGTAACCGGGTTTGCTCCAGCTTCGGCAATGTGGTATCCGGAAATGGAAACAGAATAAAAATTGCGAACCTGTTTGTCGATAAAGTATTGCTGGATATCACCCATCATCCGGAGGGCAAACTCGGTAGAGAAAATACAGGTATTCTGGGCCTGGTCCTCTTTCAGGATATCGGCCTGGACCGTCCCACGCACTGCACTCAGGGTTTTTGACCTGATGGATGCATAGACATCTTCAGGTAAAACTTTGTCGCCGGAAATACCCAGCAACATCAATCCAAGGCCATCATTTCCATCCGGAATATCGCCCTGATAAACAGGAGGCAATTCACCCCCATACAAACTCCTGATTTTTTCCCTGACCTGTTTTTCCAATCCATTCTGGCGGATATACAATTCACACTGCTGGTCGATGGCAGCGTTCATAAAAAAAGCCAGCAAAATGGGCGCAGGGCCATTAATGGTCATGGAAACGGAGGTGGCCGGATGGCAAAGATCGAAACCGGAATACAGTTTCTTGGCATCGTCCACCGTGGCAATGCTAACGCCTGAATTGCCGATTTTCCCATAAATGTCTGGTCTGTGGGCAGGATCTTCTCCATAAAGGGTCACAGAATCGAATGCTGTACTAAGGCGCTTGGCGGGCATTCCTTTGCTTACATAGTGGAACCGCTTGTTGGTTCTTTCGGGACCTCCCTCTCCGGCAAACATCCTCGTGGGATCCTCTCCTTCCCGTTTCAATGGGAAAACTCCGGCTGAGTAAGGGAATTTTCCGGGGACGTTTTCGGTAAATCTCCACTTCAGAATGTCGCCCCAATCGCTGAATCTGGGAAGGGAAACTTTCGGCAGACGGGTTCCGGATAAAGTGGTGGTGTACAATGGCTGGCGGATCTCTTTATCTCTGACCTTGTAGACAAAATCATCTGCCTTGTACTTCTGAACCAGGTACTTGTAATTCTGAATTACTGTCCGGCATTCGCCTGAAAGCTCAGTTTCGGTCCTTTGGTACAAGGCTTCCAGCGTCTGAATCACCTGAAGATCGGTTTCTGAGGGTTCCCTTTTCTCACGCATGCCTTCGAGGGTCCCCTGAATCTGATATAATCTCCGGGCGATGGAAGCCTGCTCCTCCACATAATCCTGATACATGCGGTTCATTTCTGAAATTTCAGCGAGGTATCGGGAACGGTCAGGAGGAATGATAAAATTCCTGCCCAGTTTTTCGGGAAGGGTGAGATAAGCCTGATTTTCTCCTCCAATTTTTTTGCCAGACCTGGTTTCGATCTTTTCCATCAGGATCTGGAAGAGGCGATTCACTCCGGGATCATTGAACTGTGAGGCTACGGAGCCGATGATGGGTAAGTCCTCGTCGCTGGCTGACCAAAGGTTGTGGTTGCGTTTGTATTGTTTTCTGACATCCCGAAGGGCATCTTCAGAACCACGCTTGTCGAACTTATTGATGGAAATGACATCGGCAAAATCGAGCATATCGATTTTCTCGAGCTGGGTAGCGGCACCATATTCCGACGTCATTACATACAGGGAAACATCAGAGTGCTCAATAATTTCGGTATCCGACTGACCAATTCCGGAAGTTTCTACAATCACCAGATCAAAGGCCGCTGCTTTGCAGATGTTGATGGCATCCTGAACATACCTGCTCAGGGCCAGATTGCTTTGGCGTGTTGCCAGACTCCGCATAAAAATACGGGGATGGTGGATGGCATTCATCCGGATTCTGTCGCCCAGAAGCGCCCCGCCAGTCTTTCTTTTGGAAGGATCGACTGAAATCAGCGCCATTTTTGCATCTGAATAATGAAGTAGGAAACGGCGAACGAGTTCGTCGATCAAAGAAGATTTTCCTGCACCTCCGGTTCCTGTAATGCCCAACACCGGGATATGTCGTTTTTCAAGGATCGGCTTAATGCGCTGCTGAAGTCTGGATGCCATATCGGGCTCATTTTCAGCGAGAGAGACGAGTCGACCTAAAATTCTCGGATCCTTCGATTCAAGTTCTTCGACAGCTGCTTCGATAAAATCTTCTTCTTCAAAAACACCGGTAGCCAGAGCCGGAAGCGGCAATGGAATACGGCTGGTTGGGAAATCGCATTGCATGAGTACATCATTGATCATTCCCTGAAGACCCATGGCCATGCCATCATCAGGAGCGTAGATTCTGGCTATACCGTAGGCCTGTAATTCTGCTATTTCAGACGGAAGAATGGTTCCACCTCCTCCGCCAAAAATCCGGATATGTCCGCAACCCTGTTCCTGCAGGAGGTCATACATGTATTTAAAATATTCAACATGGCCTCCCTGATAGCTGGTGATGGCAATTCCCTGGGCATCTTCCTGAATGGCACAGTCTACAATCTCCTGTACCGATCGGTTGTGCCCCAGGTGTATAACTTCCGCTCCGGTGCTTTGCATGATGCGCCGCATGATGTTGATGGCTGCATCGTGACCGTCGAAAAGACTGGCCGCAGTAACCATGCGGACAGGATGTTTAGGCTGATAAGGAGCTGGATTAGGATATTCCATGTAAAAGAATGGTCGATGAATCTGGTGTACCGGGGTGCAAAACTAAAAAACATTCCCAAGTGCGGGCCTATGTTCCGGGAAGCTTCTCAATCCATTGGTTTTTCCTTTCATGAATCCGGGGGTAAATCCATTTTCATGAATCGGGGAAGCAGATAAAATGCCATGGCATTGAGCAAGGCAAGGGCAGAAAAGAAAAGCAACATATTTGAGAATCCGAAGGATGCCGCCATACCCAGACCCAAAGAAGGGGCCAGAATGGTGGCAACACCATAAGAAATGGAATACAATGCCGAATACTCCCCTTTTCTGGAATTGCCTCCCCTTGACAAAGCGAAATTCATCATAAAAGGCATGGCCAGAATTTCGGAAAGGGTAATGATGAGCGTGTAAAGCAAAGCCCAAACCAAAAGGCCTTTTCCGAAATAAAGACAGAGGAAGGCCACAGGAATGCAAAGTACACCGAGAACGATGAGGGAAAACAGACTTCCTTTTCGCTCGAGAAAAGAGATGATGGGCATTTCGATGACCACAACCAGAAATCCATTCAGGGCCAGCAAAAGTCCGATTACATCCTCAGAATATCCGCAAACCTCCTTAAAATACTGAGGCATGCTTGAAAACAACTGGAAAAAACATGTGCCATAAACGGCTACCAGGAATATAAAAGCGAGGTATGGAAAATCCCGGTAGGCAGAAGCGCCCCTTTCATTTCGGGGCACTGTCTTTTTGGAGGGCTGTCCCTTCCCTGTGGGCAGGTATCCAACCAAAAGCAAAGCGGCAGAAATGCTGGTGGCGGCATCCAAAACAAAAAGGGCATGGTAACCCATCCAAATGGCAATAAATCCACCGGCAGCAGGGCCAATGGAAAATCCAAGGTTGACGGCAAGACGCACCAAAGACACCGATCGGGTCCGGGATTCTGCGGTGCTGAAAACGGCAATGGCAGCAGAATTGGCAGGCCGGAAGATATCGGCCGTAAAAGCATAGCAAAAAATCAGGGCTGAAATGGCCCATTCGGAACGGAGTGCGGGTAGAAAGAGCAGGATCACCCCTGAACCTACCAGTGAAGCCACCATGATGGGAAAATGATGGAACCTGTCGGTCAGCCAGCCACCTGAAAAGCTGCCAAGCACACTCCCAAATCCATAAAAGCTCAAAATCCAGCCAGCAGTTTCGATGGAAAACCCAAGGTCTCTGGTTAGGTATAAGGAAGTGAACATCAGGACCATGGAGCCACTTCGGTTGATCAGCATAGAACCAGCCAAGACCCAGATGTTCCGGTTCAGGCCCCGAAAAACATTGGCATAGGCGTTCAGAAGTCCGATCATGAGGCAAACCTACACCATCTCTGGATTTGGAAGGAAGTGGTCGCTGAAAAGAAACAGAAAGAAAACAAAAGACCGGCCCTTTTGGGAGCCGGTCTCAATTAACCCAGATTCCGCGTTAGAGATTCGTTATGAGAGTCTAACCTACAAAAAATCAGCGCCTTATACTCGAGATTCGTGGCAGCGCTACGGATGCAGAGGATAAGGCGGCGAAGCCTCTGATTTGAAGCAGGTTAGGCTCGTAATAGGATTTCTAATGCGGATTCTGGGATTAAGGCGTGGTGCCTTGAAAACTACCGGGAAGCTAAACTTCAAAAGGATGAAGAAACCCAGACTAAGACTGCTGGTAAACCTGAGCAAAGCTCCGGGCAAAGTCCTCCAGTTTTATCTTACCCCATTTGGCAGGCGGATTGGCTTTAAAATCAGCCTCCATTTCACCGGAACGAAGGGCTTTCCCCATTGTGAGGTAGCCTTGGACCAATGCCGGGGGAAGACCAGCCTGAACCATGCCGGACTCACTTTGCGCATCAGAAAATTCTACATAAGGAAGTTCTGGTTTTCCGATGGAAGTTCCCAAAACCTGTGCAATTTCTGCCCACGTGCGTTGGTCTGAGCCGATATACCGGAACGAAAACCCGGTGAAATTCCAATTCAGAATATCTTCCATAGCAGCATCTACGATGTCATTGGTATCTGTGAGGATGATGGAATATTCTGCGGGTTGTGCAGAACCAAGAATACCCATGTGTTGGATCAAACCTTTCATGGAGAATAAATTGTAATAGAAGTAGCTCGGCCTCAGCGCCCTGACAGTAAAATCGGCAGATCCTGAAAACGTATCTTCCAGATAAGCGACGCCATCTACGGGTCCGCATCCCTTTTTCATATGGGCACCGATGGAACTCAGGATCATTACTTTTTTGATGCCATTGGCCTGAACTGCCTGCAAATAAGCATGAGCCACTTCCTTCTGGTATCCAAACCAATCGGTTACCGACCAGATGGGTGGAATCATCAGATAGACAAGGTCGGCACCTGAAAATGCACTTGTTAGAAATGCGGGATCAGTTACAGACCCTACAATCGGTTCTGCACCCAGTTTCCGGATTTCGTCAGATTTCTCTGATTTGGAAGTAATGAGTGAAACAGAATGGCCAGCTTGTGCCAGTCTTTGGGCAAGTGGTCCTGAAATGTGGCCGTTAGAGCCTGTTAAAACAATTTTCATGTCAGTGTTTAAATATTGAGATGCAAAGGTATTTTTGCACTTACAAAAAGTATAGTACTTACCTAAAAGTATGTTTTAAAAATGAAGAAATCTTCTACCAACAACCGAAACAGGGAGGCCATCCTGAATAAGTGTCCTGTAACTTTTACCCTTCAAAAAATCGGAGGGCGGTGGAAGCCATTAATTCTCTGGCAGCTAAAAGATGGCCGCCTCAGATATTCAGAGTTAAGGCGAGCTTTACCATTGATCTCGGAGAAAATGCTGATTCAGCAGCTAAAGGAATTGGAACAAGATGGATTGGTGCTTCGGGAGGCGAAGAAAGTGGTGCCGCCTTATGTCGAATACATGCTTACTACAGATGGAGAAAGAATCAGGGAAGTATTATCGGCTATGGCTGTCTGGGGGAAAAACATGCAGGAAAAGGAATCCAGAGTTTAATTGTTTTGCCTTCGATTTCCACAAATCACTTTTCTAAAAGCCAAAAAAATTAGCACTACATTCCAACGGCAACTTTCAAACACCCCGGAATTTTTGCTTCAAAAAATAATCATTTTTTTACTGCCTTAAAACAGAAGGCACTTCACCAATTAACCTTTAAATGAACTTTCAAATCAAAACCAAAGAAGATTATCACACAGCTTACCAGCGTAGCGTAGATCAACCCGAACTTTTCTGGGACGAGGTAGCCGGGCAGTATCAATGGCGCCACCCCTGGTCTAAAACTTTGGAATGGAATTTTGAAGAACCGGCCGTGCGTTGGTTTGGAGGTGGAAAACTCAATATCACCGAAAACTGCCTCGACCGCCACCTGGACCAGAGGGGAAACAAAATCGCACTCATCTGGGAACCAAACGATCCAAAAGAATCCTTCCAGCGCTACACCTATTTCGAATTGCATGCCCATGTATGCCGGATGGCCAATGTGCTCAAAAATATGGGCGTAAGGAAAGGAGACCGGGTTTGTATTTACCTGCCCATGATCCCCGAACTTACCTTTGCGGTGCTGGCCTGCGCAAGAATCGGAGCCATACATTCTGTCGTTTTTGCCGGATTCAGTGTAAATGCGGTGGCCGACAGGATTCTCGATTCGTCTTGTGGTTTTGTCATCACTTCCGACGGACTCAACCGCGGGGCCAAACAGATTCCGGTAAAATCGGTCATCGATGAAGCCCTCCATGCCTGTCCCGATGTGCAGAAAGTGCTGGTCATCAACCGCATCAACTGGCCTGTAGATATGAAACCTGGCCGGGATTACTGGTACCACATGGCGCGTACCCAGGCCAACGATGTCTGTCCGGCCGAAGAAATGGACAGCGAAGACCCTTTGTTTATCCTATACACCAGCGGCAGTACAGGTAAGCCCAAAGGTGTGGTGCATACCTGTGGCGGATATATGGTCTACACCGGTTACACCTTTGCCAATGTATTTCAATACCGGGAGAGCGATGTGTACTGGTGCACCGCCGATGTGGGTTGGGTAACAGGACACAGCTACCTGGTTTATGGCCCTTTGCTCAATGGTGCCACAACCCTCATGTTCGAAGGGGTACCTACTTTTCCAGATCCGGGGCGGTTCTGGCAGGTCATCGATAAACACAGGGTCAACATTTTTTACACTGCACCTACGGCAATACGCTCGCTGATGGCAGCTGGTGTGGACCATGTTCTGGCCTATAGCCTCCATTCGCTGCGGGTGCTGGGCTCTGTGGGAGAACCCATCAATGAAGAAGCCTGGCATTGGTACCATACCCATGTGGGAAAAGGTAAATGTCCTGTAGTCGATACCTGGTGGCAAACCGAAACCGGAGGGGTCATGATTTCTGCTCTCGCAGGTGTTACCGAATCGAGGCCCTCACATGCCGGTCTTCCATTGCCGGGCATTCAGCCCCTTTTGGTGGATTCCGACGGAAAACCTATGGACGGAGGCGATGTCGAAGGCCATTTGTGTATTCGTTTCCCCTGGCCATCGATGATCCGGACCACCTGGGGCGATCATGAAAGATGCCGGCTCAATTACTTCACCACTTATAAACACCTGTATTTCACCGGCGATGGTGCCCGAAGAGAAGCCGACGGCAGCTACCGGATTATCGGAAGGGTAGACGATGTCATCAATGTAAGCGGACACCGTTTTGGAACCGCTGAAATTGAAAACGCCATCAACCAAAACAAAAAAGTGGTTGAATCGGCTGTCGTGGGTTTCCCGCACGAAATCAAAGGACAGGGCATCTATGCCTATGTGATTCTCGGAGGCGGGACCGAACCCGGAAACCAGATGCGGGACGAGATAGTAGAATCGGTCGTGGAGCACATCGGCCGGATTGCCAAACCCGATAAAATCCAGTTTGTGAGCGGTTTGCCCAAAACCCGGAGCGGGAAAATCATGCGGCGTATCCTGCGCAAAGTTGCCGAAGGCGAACTCAATGCCCTGGGCGATACCACCACCCTGCTCGATCCGCTTGTGGTAGACGAAATCATCGCCGGGCGACTATAACCGGCGGTTTACCAGAAGCTTGTCCCTGATCCGGCCGCACAGGAAATGTGGCAGGCTTGGGTTTTTGCAGAAGTAATCCCAGAATCCGCATTAGAAATCCTATTCCGAGCCTAACCTGCTTCAAATCAGAGTCCTCCAAAGGCGGACGCCTTATCCTCTGTATCCGTAGCGCTGCTACGTATTTCGAGTATAAGGCGCTGATTTTTTGCAGGTTAGACTCTCATCACGAATTTCTAACGCCGAATCTGGGATAATCCCGGACTCGAATGCCCACAATTCTTTGCATTCGAATCCGGGTTAATTGGGCGGCATTTCGGGCTATGCATTGCAAGTCCTCATGCGCTGCGTTCCTTGCGCATTCCGGGCTTTTCATTTCTATCCCGGCCGCTCGCCTCTTTCTTTTGGCATCTTGTTGGACCCAGATAATGTGTGTATTCTGGAGTAAAGTGAACCACCCTTTGGATATGATTTGAAGCCATTTACGTTCGGAGTAGATTCTCCAATGCATTTTCCGGGTTGAATTGCTCCCCGGCTTCTTTTGAACCTGTGTTACCAAAGGCACACAAATCAAAATATCCTTAAGCCAACTTGCAATACCAAATTCTGAGCCATGAAACAATACCGGATAACCTTCCTGCTTCTTCTGACTGTCATTTCAACAACCCGGGCCCAAATCAGCCCTTTCCAGATTCAGCTGGAGCCGATGCAGATTCAAAACCTGGGTGGACTGCAATCATTTGCCGTGGGACACCACGGTGGAAAATGGCTTGTCGCAGGTGGAAGGCTGGATGGATTGCACCGCAGACAACCCTGGGCTGCCTTCGATGTGGCAGGCAACAACAACCAACTCCTCGTTATTGACCCGGTAACCCGACAAAAATGGTCCGCTCCTCTTTCTTCGCTGCCTGTCAGCATTCAGGAGCAATTGAGTTCTACCAACATGCAGTTCACGCAGGAGGGCGATTATCTGTATTTTGTGGGTGGTTATGGATACCATGCGGCAACCGCGACCCGTAAAACCTTCGACAATTTAACCGCCATTCAGGTTCCCGGACTCATCAATGCCATTGTAAACGGAAACCCGATTACCCCTTACTTCCGCCAAATTGCAAATGCCAGGTTCGCCGTTACCGGAGGACATCTGAAGAAAATAAACCATACGTATTATCTCGTCGGTGGACACCGGTTCGATGGCAACTACAACCCGATGGGAAATCCTACCTACACCCAGGTGTACACCAATGCCATCCGGAAATTCAAACTGGCAGATGATGGAATTAACATCACCATTACCGACCTCCCCACGCTAACCGATGCCACCAACCTGCATCGCCGGGATTACAATGTGGTGCCGCAAATCCTCCCCGATGGTTCGGAAGGCCTTACCGCCTTTTCGGGTGTATTTCGACCAAATGTTGACCTTCCTTTTCTCAACTGTGTGCATATAGACAGCAATAACTACGTGGTAAACAACAACTTTCAACAGTATTACAACCACTACCATTGCGCAGTGCTTCCGCTCTATTCGTGGGCAAGCGGAGAAATGCACACGGTTTTCTTTGGCGGCATAGCCCAATATTTTGATAGTCTTGGCATTCTGGTTCAAAACAACAATGTGCCATTTGTAAAAACCATCGCCAGGGTAACCAGGTCGGCCAGTGGTTCTATGGCGGAATACAAATTGCCAATAGAGATGCCGGGCTACCTGGGTGCCGGTTCAGAATTTATCCCCATCCCCAACCTTCCACAATTCAGAAACGACGTAATTCAACTCGACTCGCTCCATGGCGATTCTACCCTGGTGGGCTACATTTTCGGAGGAATCAGCAGTACAGGACCCAACATATTTTTTACCAATACCGGAAACGAAAGCCAGGCAAGCAGCACTATTTTCAAGGTCTTTGTCAAGAAAACCCCGGCAACCCAGGTGGATAAGCTCAACCCACAAAGTATGGGTGGACTTCAGATGATATCATTTCCAAATCCGGGATCGGGGCAAATCAAAATCAGGTTTTCATTAACCAGGATTGTCCCCACATGGGTAACGATTCAAACCATAGATGGTCGCAAACTGGATCATTTACTCCTTTCCGGACTTCAGGTCGGGGAAAATATATTCGAATATACCGGAGGCAAAAAATTACCGTCAGGCCCTCTGTTGGTTACGCTGGAAACACCTTCTGAAAAAGCCACACAAAGAATTTTTGTGAAGTAGAACCAGTTGGTGGCATTGGTGCTGCACTCTCCGGATTCTGAAAGACAGGAAGAAAAAATTCATCAGGCATTCAGATTTCATGAGGGCGAATCAACTTGAGGCCTGAAACCAACAACCCTTGCATCGTCTTCAAAACAATACCTTTTGAACAGTCCGGCGGTATTTCCGGGAGTAAGCAAGCGGCCCGGATGGAAATGAAAAACCCGGAACCCGAACCGCTCAAACTTCCGGAAAAACACCAAAATATGCCCGGGGCGGGACGGGTGAGGATTTGAAATGGACAGCCGGAAATGCCGCCCAAAAAAATCTACCCCAGAACTTTAATCACGTATGCGCCTATGAAATCTTACCACAGATTTCCAATCCGAAATTCGGGTAAAAAGCGATTGGATCGGGAAGAAAAGATTGTCCGCTTTAGTTATTTTGTTTTGACCATGTAGATGCTGCCCCCCTCGGCATTGCCCAAAATCGGCATGTTTTGCTTGAGCCAGGGCTTGTGGTGGATGGTCATGTAACTGTTGAAAAGGACTACCTCGTATGCGTCGTTGTGGGTAAGGAAGGACCGCAAAAGATAGGCCTCGTTCCAGAACCGCTTTTCTTCGACCCAGGCAATGGGATATTCGAAGGGATACATAACATCGTGTACGTGAACCACAACACCTTTTTTGAGCCTGGGCAGGATGTTGAAAAACAGATAGTTGACATCCGAACCCAGTTTGCTCACGTGGCTGGAATCGATGAGGAGGAAGTCGTTTTCCTCCAGCTGATCGAATACTTCAAACGGCACTTCCTGGACCTTTTTTTCAACAATGCTATAGTTGGACGAATCAGATTCGGACAAAAACCAGCGGAGGCGGTCAGGGAAAGGATCGATAAAGGTGCACTGGATGTTTTCCCGGAAAAAGAGCCTGTTGGTATCGATGATGACGGCCGATGAAAACCCGCAACCTACTTCGATGACACGTTTTGGTTTGTATGACCTCAAAATGAGGTAAAGCGACATGGCATCGGGCGAAACGAAGTAGATGTTGTTGTAGTAATAGTTGAGCTTATCGGATTTCAGGTATGGGAATGGAGCTTCTGAATAATAAGGAAGTGCCTTTTCGAGAAACTGCCGCTGGCCTTCGGGATTGAGATCAATACCCGGCAAGCCGGGATCGGTCTTATTGAGCAGCGCTGGTAAATCTGCTTCGTAATCGTCTGGATTCGGGATGGTGGAATAAAAATGGCCGGGACGATAGAGGGAACCAAATACATCGCGGAGGATGCGTTGTTTCCACTTTCGGATCATGATTTTCAATGCGTTGCTTGTTTCCTGGATGTCGACAATTGATTTACCGTGAAAAGGCTTTCTGCGCATGTAGCCCATTTGAGCCCGTTTCCCTAAAAACCGGGCCGCAAAGAAAAGGAAAATTCGACATTGACAGTTTGCAAAAGGTTGACATCTGCCACTGGTCCACAGGTTTGGTCGGCTTTTAACAGGTTTTGGGAAGCAAGATCTCAGGACCGATAAGAAGCGTCTTCTCCCTTACTGACAGGAAACTGATGGAACAAGATTAATCGATTTCATTCTCCACCATAATATGGAAGCTTACTTTAAGGCCAAAACCTGGATTTGCAGAAAGCAGATTGATGGGCATTTTTCCCAAATTTGCAGGTCAGCAAACCGATAAACCACTTGAACAAATTAGCCCTCCCATCGCAAGCCGGGAACCGTTTTGCTTCAAGCCTGGCGGAATCCCGAACGAATACTGAAACCTCAGATAATGAGTTTTTTCTTTAAATTTGTCACCATGAGAACAACAGAAATTAATACCACAATTGTTGACGGTTATGTTGGTCTTTTAGATAATCTAAGTACCAACAACAAACTAGACCTGATATCGAAGTTGTCAGCTTCGGTGAAGACCGACCTTACCACCAAAAAATCATCATTCAAAAAAGCATTTGGTGCGTTTGAGTCAAAAAAGTCTGCGGAAGAAATTATTGATGAAATTCGAAACAGTAGATTTTCAACAAGGCAAATCGAATCGTTTTGAAAAAATATCTGATCGACACCAACATTGCCATTTTTTATATGAAAGGCAAGTTTAATCTGGAATCGAAGTTTGACAAAGTTCCAGCGTAAAATTTTTTCATTTCTGAAGTGACTTTAGCTGAACTTAAGTTTGGTGTTGAAAAAAGTGAAAAGCCTGAGAAGAATAAAAAAGCTTTAGAGAATTTTTTGACGGGTGTACAAATACTCCCCATTTTCCATTCATTAGACTTATATGCCAAAGAAAAAGCTC
>JBIPNA010000320.1:0-4270 GCA_044375665.1 Catalimonadaceae bacterium | reverse complement strand
CCCAGCTTGGCATTACCAAAGGCCCTTTTCAGCGACCTTCAAATCTAAGTGTTGATTTGACCTGTCAGGGAAGATTGCCGGTTGATACGGCAGGAGGTGACTCCAGCAGGGTTCTTCAAATGACCGACCCCAATGTCAACTCCATCGACGACTATTAAGCGGAAAGCTTTATTGCTGATCGATCTACAATTCGATTTCCTCGAAGGCGGCACGCTGGCTGTTCCCCATGCAAATCAGGTCCTGACGCCCATCTCAAAAATGGCTGATGGCTGGGAAACCATCATTTGCAGCCAGGACTGGCATCCGGAAAGGCATTGTAGTTTTGCTTCTGCCCATCCCGGAGCCCGGGCTTTTGATACCATTATCTGGGAAGGCAGTCAAGAACGTGTCTGGCCAGACCATTGCATTCAAAACAGCCCGGGAGCCAGAATTCATCCGGATATTCTTGCCCTTAACCCGGAATTTATTGTACAGAAAGGTACTGATCAGGCCATTGACAGCTATTCTGCCTTTTTTGATAATCAAAGACTCAGGTCAACAGCTTTGCATGGCTGGCTTCAGGAAAAAAATATTGGATTTCTCCGTATTGCGGGCCTCGCAACCGATTATTGTGTGCGCTTCACCGTTGAAGATGCCTTAAGCCTTGGCTATCAGGTAGAGGTATGGCAGCCAGGTTGTCGTGCTGTTAATGCGCAAAATGGCGATGAAGACCAGGCCTGGGCAGCAATGGCCGCTGCAGGAGCAATCCTAATTTCCGGGACCTGAAAAAATCCGGGGCCCGGTTCTGTTATTTAAAGTCTCAGGTGTATTATTGTCACCTTAATACCTTCTGAATATTCCATGGAACCCGTCCTGAGAGGAAAGTTCGAATTGCTTTCCCGCCGTTTGCAAGCCCTTTTGGATGAGAAAGTCGCCCTAAAGGAGGAAATCAGGTATTACCAGGCCGAGAATCGGGAGCTTAAGGCGTCTCTGGCCCGGACAAAATCGGAAGGGAAAAATTTTCCTGAACCGTCTGAAAAACCTAACATTGCAAAAGAAAATGGAAGCTATGCCGAAAAGGTAGCCTCTATCGCAAAGCAGATAGATGTCTATGTTGAAGAAATCGATAGGTGTATAGCTCAATTGGAAGATTAACGTACTCATTTTTAGAGGTTTGGATAAAGTTTCGGTTGTTGTTCAGATAGGAGGGAAAGAATACCCGATGAAGGTAAAAGCCCGGGATGAAGCAAAAGTGCTTCTGGCGGCGTCCCTCTTGAATGATAACCTTGCCCACTACAAAAACCACTTTGGGATTCTGGATAAACAGGACCTTTTCGCGATGGTTGCTTTTGATGCTTTCTTCGAAAAACTATCTCACGAAGAAAAGGCAAATCAATTGGTGGAGTCGATTTCTGCTGAAGTCGATGCCTTGACCCGGCAACTGGATACGTAGTCTTTTGCTTGCAATAATTTCTTCTGTGGCAGGTAAACTGTAGCAGAGGTGCCCGGATGGGCGCATATTGCAACTTCCTGTTGGCTTGCCCTTTCTTTCTTCTACAAAGCATTTTCCTGCAGATAGCCCGCCCTGGAACTGGCTCCATGATCACAAACCTTTAATATACATAAACAGTATGGAAATCATCATTTGGATCGTTTTGATCGCCGCGGGTGGGGCCGCCGGATTTATCGCCTCACGCACCATTTTTAAGGGAACGCTTTCAAAATTTGAAGATGAAGCCCGTTCCAAAGCCAACACCATTTTGAAAGAAGCTGAACTGAATGCAGAGGCTACCAAAAAGAACAAAATGCTTGAAGCCAAGGAGTTTTTTATCAAGCAAAAAGCTGAGTTTGAAGAGGATGCCAATCGCAGGCGGAATCAGATGATTCAAAATGAAAACAAGTTCAAACAACAGCAGCAACAGGTTTCCCGCCAACAGGAGCAGGTAAACCGAAAAGAAGCAGAGTTGGAGAGTAGTAAACAAAATCTCGATGCCCAGCTTGAAATAGTTGCAAAGAGAAGAGAAGAGGCCGAAAAACTCCGTGTACAGCAGCAGCAGCAGCTGACACGTATCGCCAACCTCTCCCTTGAAGAAGCAAGGGAGCAGCTTGTGGAAAGCCTGAAAAACGAAGCAGGAACCAAAGCGGCTGCACACATCAAAGAGATGATGGAAGAGGCCAAGCTTACTGCCACAAAAGAAGCCCGGAAAATTATCCTGACCACCATTCAGAGAACAGCTCATGAACAGGCCATTGAAAACTGTGTTTCTGTTTTCAACCTGGAAAGCGACGATATCAAAGGTAAAATCATTGGTCGTGAAGGTCGGAATATCCGTGCCCTTGAAGCAGCAACAGGTGTAGAACTTATTGTGGATGATACGCCGGAGGCCATTATCATTTCTGGTTTTGATCCTGTGCGGAGAGAAGTAGCCCGTTTGTCTCTTCACAGGTTGGTTCAGGATGGACGTATTCACCCTGCCAGAATTGAAGAAGTGGTTTCCAAAACACGCAAGAATATTGAGGACGAGATTATTGAGACCGGGGAGCGTACTGCCATCGATCTGGGTGTTCATGGACTTAATCCCGAACTGATTAAAATGGTGGGGCGGATGAAGTACCGCTCTTCTTACGGTCAAAATTTGCTGCAACACAGCAGGGAAGTCGCCCGTTTGTGCGCAACGATGGCTGCCGAATTGGGCCTCAATGCCAAACTTGCCAAAAGAGCAGGCCTGCTGCACGATATCGGAAAAGTCTGGCCTGAAGAAGCCGAACTTCCTCATGCGCTCCTTGGAATGGAATTGGCAAAGAAATTCAAAGAGCATCCGGATGTGGTAAATGCCATCGGGGCTCACCACGATGAAATAGAAATGACAGCACTCATTTCGCCCATCATCCAAAGCTGTGATGCCATATCAGGTTCACGTCCTGGTGCGAGGAGGGAGGTCATGGACAGCTATATCAAGCGGCTTCGTGAATTGGAAAATATGGCACTTGCTTTTGATGGAGTAAACCAGTGCTATGCCATACAAGCAGGTCGCGAAATACGGGTTTTGGTGGATGCTGACAGGGTTTCTGACGAAAGGGCAGGGAACCTTTCCTTTGAAATTTCTTCCAAAATTGAAAATGAAATGCAATACCCAGGCCAGATTAAAGTGACCGTAATTCGTGAAAAACGGGCCGTTAGTTTTGCCAAATAATTTTTGATCCAAGCCAAAATCCAGATGTTTTTGCGGAATCCCATTTCCATTATTTTTCTGTTCCTCTCTTTCGGAGGAACAGTTCTTTTTGCCCAAACCGATTTAGAAACTGGAAAAACTGCCTTTGCTGCCAATCAGCGGAAAGAGGCAAAGCAGTCTTTGTTGAAAGCCACTTCTCAGCCTGCACAAAAGGCCGAAGCGCATTTATTGCTTTCACTCCTCTCTTCACTTGAAGAGAATGAGGTAGAAGCCTTTCGTCATTTCAACAGCTTTTTCAACGCTTCTGATAACCCTTATCCATACACCTTCGCTTTCTGGAGCACGGGATCGGTTCATGGGAGCAATTCTGAATTGGGTCCTGAAAGGCTATTGTTCATGGAAAACCTTACCAGGGATCCCAAAGCCAATGGAACACTGAAAGCAATGGCCTGGGGTGCACTTGGTCGTCATTTTGCCGCAATAAACCAGTTCCCTAAATCAAGAGAGGCATATGGGAAAATCGGTCAGGTTACCACGTGGTCTCTGGTAGGAGAGTTTGAGAATATTTCTGAGTCTGGTTTCGACAAAGTTTTTGAACCTGTTTCCAAACCTCAATCTGATGCCAGTTTTGTCAATAAAAATGGAGCTAAGGTAACCTGGTTTCCTATGAAAGGTAATCGGGATGATGGCTGGCTCGATTTTGACTTTCATTTTTTTACGAATGAGGCAATTTTATATGCCCAGACATTTGTCCAGAGTCCGAGAGAGCAGGATGTTGTGTTTCGGATCGGGACTTCCGGTTCTCTGAAATGTTGGCTGAACGATGCATTGGTTGTTTCCGAATCAGAGGAACGCAACAATGATCTGGATACCTATCAGGCCAAAGTACGGCTTAGCCAGGGTTACAACCGGATTCTGGTACAGATTGGTTCCAGTGAAATCAACAACTCAAATTTCATGCTTCGGATCACCGATGATCTGGCAAATCCCGTATCGGGATTACAGTTTAGTCCTTCTTATCAGCCATATACAAAAGCCAAAATGGAAATGCCCCCAAGGGTTTCTGTTTTTGCAGAGGCTTTTTTTGAGGATCAGGTTGCTAATGGCAAAGCTGGCCT
>JBIPNA010000318.1:0-4307 GCA_044375665.1 Catalimonadaceae bacterium | reverse complement strand
TAACCGCAGCAAAAGGGGGTTTCATTTTCGAAAGATTTGTCCCGGTAAATTGCAGAAACGGTCCATCAAAAATACCCCAGTTTCCATCGTAATCGGCCGGTTTTGGGTATTCATTCATGCCGAAATAATGGTCAAATCCGGCCATCCGGCTGAAAACGTCAAACGACATGGTTCCGTTTTTTCCTCCATGAAAAAAGGCAGTCTGATAACCTTCCTCCTTTAAGGCCTGTCCAAGTCCGGCAAAACGGGCAGAAACATAAGGTGACGTAACAAAAGACTCATCCATCCAGGCCGGAATGGAGGCAAGAATAGAGGGTAAAGCATCCCGGGAGGTTCTGCCACCAGCAAAATGATGCGGAAACCAAATACCTTCTCCGGCCAGACTATCCAGAAAAGGTGTATAGCTGACGCCTTTCCGCTCAAGACCTGAGTATTCAGAAGAAAAACTTTCCAGAATTATCAAAACAAGGTTTGCGCCTGCCATCGGGCTTTTGCCTGGTTCAGAACCTTGTTTCAAAATAGCATTGGACCTGGCCTCTGTGAGCCAGGTCTCCGCTGGTATTTCCGGAGAACCAAAGGTCTTGAACAAAACAAATGGTGTATTTAAAATCGCATGACCCGCCTCGGGTCTTGACAAAGTGAATGCCTCTCCAGCCAGGAGAGGTTTCAGCTGAAAAGAATTCCGGATCATGGCTATGCCTATTCCAGGTACCAGAAATATCCAGCCAAGAGCCACCAGAATTCCATTGCTTTGACTGGCAGGAGGCTTGGAAAAAGAGCGGGATAGAAGCCAGACCCCAAGACCAATGCCTAAAGGGATAGGCCAGTAGTGCAGCATCAATTGTGGTAACTGCCTCAGGGAATCGTCGAGCAAAAACCGAAGGGCGGGGTAAGAAAGTCGCCTGGTATTGAAGGCAAAAAAACCGATATCTGCTGCATTCAAAGCCAGAAAAATGGTATTGAAAGAAATGAACGCCCATTTTACCCAAATAAAAAATCTTTCAGGATACCTTACCGGAAAAACCAGAATCCAAAACCAAATGAGATTGATACTGAAAAGGGTAGATAAATCATAACGGATGGAAAGTTGCAAAAACCGAAACCAGTCCATTCCGGACAACAAGCTGTACGGTTCCGGATACCTCCACATAAACAGGATCCGGCAAATCCAATATCCCATCCACACACATGCTGTGGGAATGGCAATCCAGCGTAGGTTTGCAGGAAAAATCCGGTGAATCGTCAATGAATTGGTGAATGCTTTCAGAAGTTGCAAAAATGGAAGAAAAAGTGGGGGATTGGCCCAGGGTTTCGGTTTTTGTGGCAGCACGCAATGAAGAACGGCACCTGGCCACCTGTATCGAAGCATTGATGGTACAGGAATATCCCGGCGAATCAGAAATCTGGATTGCTGACGACCATTCTGAAGATCATACCTGGCTAATCGCCAAAGAGTTAAAATCCCGCTTTCAAAATATCTTTATCATCCAAACCGACGAACCTGTTAACGGTGTACAGGGAAAAGCACTGGCACTTGGGTTGATGGCAGGAAAGGCCAAAGGAGATATTTTTTTGATTTGCGATGCAGATATGGCCATGCCCCCAGGCTGGATGGCCAACATGGTTTCTTACCTCAAATCCGGGAAGGCAGATTTGATAAACGGAACTACCTCTACACGTGGAAACTCCGTGTTTGAAGCCTGGCAGGCAATCGATTGGCTTATTCCACAAGCCACTTTTGCCTGGATGAGTCGTCTGGGAATCAGCTATACCGCCATGGGCAACAATATGGCCATCAGTAGAAAAGCGTATGAATCAACCGGGGGTTATCTTCAACTGCCTTTTTCCCTGACCGAAGATTTTGAATTGTTTCGGCACGCCAGAAACAACGGTTTCCATCTCCACCATCTGTACGACGAAAAGGTACTGGGGCATTCCACACCCCAGCATGGGTTCAGGGATTGGGTAGAGCAGCATATCCGATGGATGATCGGATTTTTTCAATTGCCTTTCCGGCAGCAATGGGTGTTTTATGCCCAAATGCTCTTTTATCCGCTGTTGATTCCTGGATGGGCATTTTTTCCTGATACAGCAGGAGCATTTCTCGGTTGGATCTGGGTGGCCCGCTACCTTTATGTTGCCTCTTCCTTAATTTATATTGGAAAGTGGAAATTACTTTTTGTCCAGCCGTGGTATGAATTGACATTCTGGCCGGCTTACCTCATTGTCTGGGGTAGTTTTCTTCGAAAAAAGGAGGTTAAATGGAAAGGCCGGACCTGGAACCTTCATGGGGACCCTTCCAATCTGAAGAAAAATTAACCCACTGAATTTTTACTTTTGTACCGGGACCATACAAAATGCTTCAAAAACAAAAAACACTTGGGTTTCTCCTTTTCATCATCATGGGCTGCTGCCTTTGTGGTGGAACCCCCGCCTGGGCTCAGAAAGGTGTAAAAAACAAAGGCAAAAAAACTGCACCTTCAAAAACCAAAAAGCCAACAGGGAAATCGGATAAACCCGCAGCAGAAACTGCACCCCCAACAGCAGCTTCAGGGCCTGCCTTCCATTTGGATGCTTTCGCCGGACCTTCCCTCAGGCTGGCCTCAGGTCCTTATCTCGATTATCAGGAAACCTATTATCAAACCAAAAATCCGAATTTTAAAATCGAAGGAAGTTTCTCCAACAAGACTGCTGCCATGGGTGGTCTCCAGGCCAGATACAGACTCTTCAACCAGGGCCCTGCCAGATTTTTACAGCTTGGCCTCGGTGCCCAATACCTGACAAAGGGTTTTGAGCACAATATTCAATTGACAAATACCGCTCTCAATTACATAGACCGAACCTCAATTAAAGAATCTTATGAAGCCCGGTTTTTACAAACTTACCTTCTGGTCCGGTATGGAAACCGGTTGTTTGTTGAAGCCGGAGTTGGACTGGATTGGTTTTTATCCGGAGAAAAAACCAGGGATGTGACAAGAGCCTCTGAAGGAGCTGGTGCATACGAGGGCCCTTTTTCCACCACAGTTCCAGGAAACTGGTATTTATCCGGCAAGACGATGGCAAGGTCCAGCCTTTCCTGGGTTTTCGCTGCCGGTTATCAGATTCACCCCAATTTTGGAGCCAGGATTTTAACCCACCTTGGCAGCGGGTTTTTTAAAGAAGGAGATGCCCTTCGCGTAATTCAACCGTCTTTTCAACTTCTTTTCACATGGCCAAAAGGATAAAAATTTACTCCCTTTGGGTGGTTTGCTTTTGCCTTTTCATGGCATGCAAAAAAGAAGGCACTGAGCTGGAATCCAATTCTATAGGTATTTCATCTACGGAGCTTGAAGCTGTAAACCGGTCTATCCAATGGAAAGGCCACTATCTTGGTACGGACATGCCTTTGCAAACCGATACCGGACCATTGCTTGCAAATCTTTTGGCTGTCCGCGATACCATTGAAATAGGAGAAGAATTGCCTTGTTTTATTCCTCTTTCCATACCAGATCAGGGGTTTTTAAAGCTCTGTGGGATGTATGCCAGAGTGAAAGGTGCTAAAGGAGTTTGGAAAGTTATGGCCAGCAACGACTCGGTGTCTTCAGATTATTTTGTAGAACTTTCTGTACCTGCCTTTGTTCAGGCAGGCGTGCTTGAGATTGAACTTTGTGCCCAGCTCTGTATCTCAAACCGAACCATTTATACCAACACGGTCTCCGCTTATTTAAATGTGCGCCCGGCATTGCAATGTGGCGATACCTTAAACGGGAGCGTGGGCCTGACCATCAGGAAATTCAACCTGGGACCCAAAAAAGGGCGGGTTAAAGTATCCATCAGTACCGGCAATCTGGGAGACAGGATGGACATTAAATTTGGAGGAAAGTATGTGTTAAGTACCTGTACTTTGCCCAAACCCGGCCAGTTTCCTAAATGCAATTCTCCTGCTGAGTGCTTTCTGCGCACGGGAAACGATCGCTACAATACCTATTATTTCGACTATGACCCAGCAGTGAGCTCTTTTGCTGAAGTTTATATGCTGGGATTCTGCAACCAAAACCGAACACTCTGGCAGATCATTTTGGGTTGCCCCGAATAAGGTCGTGCCAAGTTTTGCTAAGCTTTGTTAACGAAATATTTTCCACATTAAAATCATTGGAAAGGAATTGCGTTGTTTGGGCTTCCACCAAAAGGAATTCCTATGCATCGCTCCCGGCAATCCCTGACTTTTGCCCTGACAGGGCTTCTGTTCTTCCTTCTTTTTGTCAAGGTTATTTCTGCTTCGGGCCCGGCTCTTTTCCAAACAAAGCCAGGCCCTTTTGCTGACAGCC
>JBIPNA010000373.1:0-3545 GCA_044375665.1 Catalimonadaceae bacterium | reverse complement strand
AAACCACGGGCGTGAGGCGGATGGCAGCGGCCTCGGTAATGGCATGGTTAAGCTCATAACCCCTGTTTCGCAACTCATCTATAAACTCGATGAGGATAATTCCGTTTTTCACCACAATACCCGCAAGGGCAATGATCCCCACACCTGTCATTACAATACTGAATGTCATGTGTGTGAGGGCAAAGCCCAGAAGCACCCCGATAAGGGAAAGGACCACTGTTCCGAAAATAATGAAAGGCTTTGAGATGGAATTAAACTGGGTAACGAGGATAAGGAAGATAAGCCCCAGGGCCATAAAAAAGGCTATTCCAAGAAAATCCTGGGTTTCCTTCTGGTCTTCCTGCTCACCACCGGTCCGAATGACGTAGCCGGTAGGGGTTTCCAATCCTGAGATTACCTGGTTGATTTCGCCAACTACCTCATTGGCATTGTATCCGGTAAGTACATTGCTGGAAAGGGTAACCATCCGTTCCTGGTTCTTTCTATTGATGCTGGAATAAGCACTTTCATATCTGATGTTGGCCAGCGTGCTGATTGGAATCTGGCGAAAAGCTCCACCAATGGCCATGTCCCTGTAACTGATGTTGAGATTGAGTAGTTTTTCAATCTGGTCACGGTCATCCACCTTAAGACGCAGCATAACAGGATACTCTTCTTTAACGTCCCGGAATTTGGTTATCTCTTTTCCATACAAAGCATTCCGGATTTCGAGGGCTATCTGAGCTGTAGATATGCCTTGCTGGGTTGCCTTTACCCGGTCAATGTCCACGATAATCTCAGGTTTATTGAGCACAAGATCGGATTTCAGGTCTTCAATACCCTTTATCCCAGCCTTCCGGATTTCCGACTTGACTTGTTTTTCAAGCCGGTTCAATACAGTAAAATCTTCTCCTGAAATTTCAATGGCTATTGGTTTTCCCGTTGGCGGACCACCATTTTCCTTATCCACTGAAATTTCGGTGCCCGGAATCCCTTCAAGGTTTTTCCGAATGTCTTTCAGGATTTCTGCCGTAGAAACACCCAGACGCTGATCGAACCGGACAAAAGCCACAGTTACCTTGGATTTGTGGGGTGCTACCACCCTGTCGGGATTTTGCGGATCGCCGGCTCCGATACCGACGTTGGAAATAACTGACTTCACATATTTTCTGTGGGGCTCAATGGTTTTGTTCACCCGGGCCTCGATAATTCTGGTTACAGAATCGGTAACCCGGGCATCTGTACCAATGGGCATCTGGTTGTAGACATAGACAAAGTTGGGCTCACCATTGGGAAAAAACTCCACTTTGGGATCGGATGCCTTGAAAATAAAAATTACACCCACAAAAATCAAAACCACTACCCCCAGTGCGCCATAAGGCCGCCCCCCCTGAATCAGAAATCCAATAAAGGCTCTGTACTGATTCATAAATGCGGGTAAAACTTTGTTCTGAAAACCGGCAATCATTGGGTTGAAGAGAAAATGATTTACCAGATACAATACCATCAGGGTAGCCATGAAGTTCCCGGCTCCGAATCCGAATGCCATATAGGTAATTCCTGTCAGAGCGGCCAGAATCAAAAGGGGCTTGAGCAGGCTTCTGATTCCCTTTTTGTTACCGGCTGAATGGTCCTCCCTCTGCATAAAACTCACCGCAAAAACCGGGTTCATGATAAAGGCAACAACAAGAGAGGCAAACAAGGTAATAATCAGCGTAACAGGGAGATATTTCATAAACTCCCCAACAATTCCCGGCCAGAAAAGGAGTGGGAAAAACGGTGCCACATTGGTCAGTGTCCCTGACAACACAGGTAAAAAAACTTCTCCGGCAGCCATTTTAGCGGCCTGCATGACGGTGAGTTCCTTGTGTTCATGCAGGATCCGATGGGTATTTTCGATCACCACAATGGCATCGTCTACCACGATTCCCAGACCAAGAAGAAAGGAAAACATGACAATCACATTGAGTGAATAATGGAGGGATGGCATGAAAAGAAATGCCAGCAAAACGGAAAGCGGCACTGCCAATCCCACAAAAATGGCATTGGTCGTACCCATGAAAAACATCAAAATCAGCACAACGAAAATGAAACCCAGGATGACCGAATTGATCAGATCGTTCAGCTGAACCCTGGTGGCATCAGACTGGTCTCCTGTTAAAGTAATTTTAACACCCTGGGGCAATTTTGTTTTCTGCAACCGGTTGGAGATTTCCTGAATTTTATCAGAAGCAGCAATCAGATTGGTACCTGCCCTTTTGATGACGTTCATGGTAATAACAGCTTTTCCATCCAGGCGGGCAAAATCCTGGCGGTCGGCGTAGGCATCTTCAACATCAGCAATATCCCTCAGAAGCACAGACGCTCCGGTGGCAGACCGGACCACAATGTTCCGGATCGACTCCATGTCTTTAAATTCCCCAGTTACCCGGATGGTACGGCGAACATCTTTCACATTGAGCTCACCGCCAGAGATATTGATGTTTTCTGCCGAAACAGCCCCTTCGATATCCCTGAAAGTAAAACCCGCAGCCTGAAGCCGATACGCATCTACATTGATTTGAATTTCTCTGTTGAGCGCACCGATGATGTCGACCCGGGTGATTTCCGGAAGAGACTCGATTTCATCCTGAAATATTTCAGCATATTTTTTCAGTTTGTCCAGGGAATAATTGCCAGATACATTGATGTTCATGATCGGAAATTCAGAAAAATCGACCTCCTGAACTACAGGGTCATTGTCCAGATCTGTAGGTAGATCGGACTTGGACTTATCTACCGCATCCTGCACCTTTTGCTTCGCCACAGCGATTGGAATTCCTGTATTGAACTCTACCGTGACCATACAAAAATCCGCGATGGACTGAGATTTGATTTTCTTGATTCCAGAAACCGATTTCAATTGTTTTTCAATCGGTTTGGTGATCAGATTCTCTATGTCTTCGGGACTGGTACCCGGATAAATGGTAGAAACCACAAATTGAGGAATCACGATATCAGGAAACTGCTCCTTTGGCAATCTTCCATAAATCATAAAGCCAGCAATGGTAATGATGAAGGTGACGATGTATATGGTCGTCTTATTGTCAATGGCCCATGCCGTAGGGCGAAATACTTTATGGTTCAACATACAATCAGTGTTGAGAAGTAGGTGGGTTTTGAATTAAAATCGAACCACCTGTTGGTCGCTGAGGTCCTGATAACCAGTGGTGATCAAACGGTCGCCTGCAGCAAGGCCAGAAAGGATTTCGACTTTTCCGTTGTAAGAAAGACCAGTTGTAACAATGCGCTGAAGGGCAACTTTCTGACCCTTTTCTTCTCCGGCGATGAACAACACTTTTCCCGCTTCGGTAGGCTGGATCAGATTCTCATCCACCACGATCGCAGAATTGCTGGTTTTGTCATTGATCTGAACCAGGGTGAGTAAATTGGGTTTTAAATTGGTCAGGGAGCCGGGAACTTTTACCTCAATCCTAAAAGTTCGGGAAAGGGGATCGACAATGCGGCCCACAAAAGTGACTTTGGCTTCAATGGTTTTGTTCAGATCAGGAAACTGGAGGTTTACC
>JBIPNA010000376.1:0-3526 GCA_044375665.1 Catalimonadaceae bacterium | reverse complement strand
GGAATACAAAGTATCGTTGTCAAAAACGGTGTCCCCTACCATACGCACCCAGGATTTGTAACTCACCAGCCCGGGCTGGGTAATGGCTGAGCCCTGAAGGCTGTCGAACCAAACTGTGTCCCGCTTCAAGGGGGCAAGACCACTACCTAACGGATAGGATACCGGTATTCCCTGAACGGCTCCTCCTTCCTGCTGATAAAACACCGAATAACCACTGCTTGGTACAAATGCCCGGTTGGATACCACAACCCCAACCCGTTGAGGTACAGCGTTATCGCATCCTCCCTTGTAATATTCAACAGGTGGTAAAAACTCAACGACCGACATATTGGCTACCTGTCCTGAAGTCGCCCAACAGAAAAAATGGCCTTGTGAAAAATCAATCAACTCCGTTTTTCGGATCGGATAAAATGAATTCGGATTCGAAAGCGAAACTGCACGCCAGGGACCATTAACTGTAGGACCCTGCGCCACATAGAGATCGCCGGCATTGTAAACCAAATTGTCTGAGGTATTCACCGTCATATAAAACTGAAGGGTGTTGGCAGGTATGGGCCTGGCAGACCGGATCTCTACCACACTTGCGCCTCCAACAGAGGTAAGCGGGGCAACTACAGGACCTGTGGGTGGGGAAGGATGCATTTCAAGACATATCTTTTGACCGGGGACCTGCCACCAGTTGCCTACAATTTCCAGATTTCTCGATTTCCCATTTTTATAAGCAGTAAGGCTTGGGCCGTTTATGGTACTGGACGATGGCTCCGTCTCAAATTTGGGATTAAGCCACAAACATTGTTTACCCACTTCCATATAGGCCCGGAGGGTATCCTGGGGCTCAATGTCACTCCAATGAAAAAACAGCGTATCCGTAGGATGTTTCATCCGGATCGGACCCTCATCGTGGGTTAACACAGAAATCGAAAGGCTGGAATCCAGATGAAATACATTGTTCTTATTGAACCGCTGAAGGAAAATCCGCCGCATGATCCCGGAATTGTTGTAAAACTCCGGACCTGGCCGGGTAAGGGTGTCATCGTCTCGGTTCAGGCCATAATAAAAATCGGCTGTGGCCTTTGCAAATACAAAACCAGGTGCAAGGGTGTAGTTGATCACTCCTTCGTACCTGCCACGGTGCCGCAAAACCTGGTTGACCGAGGTATTGAATACTGAATTTGCAGATGCCAACATATGAAACTCAATGGGCTGATGGAACTTCACAAAGCCATCTTCAAACCACAGCCGCTGGTAAGCCCGGGCTGGAAATCCAAAATCTACCCGGGTAGGATTTTCAAAATACAACTGGATGTAGTTGTGCAAAAATTTCCCTGTACCAAAAAAGTTCTGAGGTTCGGTTCCAGAAAAATGAAGCGCCATACCCCGTTTGTAGATCACCCCATCCAACCGGATGTCCCGATGGGCCCAAAGTTTTACCGAGTTGTCGTTGGCATAGTTGGCTGTCCCTACAATCGAATCGCCCTTCGATACTTCGATATGGTCGGTGACCCTAAGGTCATTGAGCAGACGGAGACGTGCCCGTTTTACGGTATCGCTTCCACCTATCCGGAGCCACTTAACTTTGGTAGTGGCACTACCACCAGGCAGGGTTACAAAAGACCCATCTACTATTTCAACCGAATCTGCCTCCCCTGGAACCCTATTCTCTACCCAGGTGGATGCGCTGGTCCACAATCCACCTGTCAACTTGCTCCGCCGATAGTTCGTAATACCGGACCTGGTAACACAAATTGAAAACGGGTATGAGGGAAGGTTTGAATTTTGATTGTGACAAACTCTTAAAAAATAAGTTTTCCCAATAATAAAAGGTCCAAATAAAGTAGAATCCACATTATTAATATTTGTAAAATGAGGAAAACATTTTAGTTGTGACATAGAATCACAAGTTCCTTCGAAAAGCTGGTAATTAAAAGAGTAAACTGTGGATGTAAATTTAATCCACAGATTTTTTTCTGGCGCAGAAAAGGAAAACCAAACATCTTCTACAGAAGAAACCCACGTAAAACAAATTGAATCACTAATTTCAATTCCTGAAGTAGGCAAAGCCCCTTTCACATTTCCGCCAACCCAATTGTTGGTAGTTGTAACCAGTAAGGGAAATGCATTCTCACATAAATCATTTGCCGGAACTTGTCCGAATGACAAGCCTGCTGGAATCAGCCAACTGAAAAGGAATATCAAATATTTCATATCCTTATTGGTAAACCAGTTTCATTTGTTTTTCCCCTCCAGGGGTTTGAATCCGGAGCAGGTATAGGCCCTTACTCAGGTTTTTGGGCATCGATCCTTCAATCACGGAAGATTTTTTCTTGTTTTGGTTGGAAAACTGCATGATCAGATTTCCGCGAAGGTCGTTCAAAGAATAGCTGGTCCATGTATTGAAACCCTCGGGATCCAGATAAACCCTAAATTTTCCATCTGTTGGATTGGGCTCAATCCGGGTCTGATCTACTGCCTTTCTTCCTCCGCCTGAAGCCACACAGGTTTCAGATAAGGATTGAGAAATACGCACGTTGCATGTATTTCGCCAGCGGGCATCTCCACCTGTATCTACACTATGGCTATAAAGGATATTCGTGTATTCGCCATACTTCCTTCCGGCAATGGAAGGTACTGCCTGAATTCCGGATAACCCCTTGTTTACCACCGAATAGTTGGCATTGTACGCCGGGAAAGGTGAAACAGCCGGATAACTGACAAGACTTCCCACATTGGAAGCGACGGTCATTTCATAGGCTTTCAATAAAACATCCACTTTCACCCCGGGACTGGTTTCACTTCCCGAATTGCGCACATCCAAAGCAGCCCAGGCCACATTAAATCGGTCTCCTACATCTGGGGAATTGTTCCAATAGGCCACAACAGCCTGGGAATTAAAGAAACCCTGTTCGCCGGATGAAAGGTTTAGATCTACCCCATTGATGGTGTAATCCTGGTTTCTTCTGGCCCAGGCCCTGACAGGGGAAACAATAACATCCCCGATTTCTGAATCGCAATAGCCACCAGGGCTTGCCATCACCAAAGTCCAATCCTTGTAATTCCCCCCTGAAGCATAAGCTGGAGCAGCGATTCTTGGTGGGCCACCTAAAACACCCCCAAACCCTGTCCTGCGCCAATAGGAAAGAGTGGGGTCGTATGATTCAGGAAAAATGGTATCTCCATCAGACACTACAATATTCCGTAAATAACAATCGCCCCAAAGTTCCTGAGAAACAACCAAACCTAAAGGAACTGGAGATTGGGTGGGGTCTGGATTAAAACCTTTTTTGTAAAAAGTATAAGTACAAATAGTTTCCTGTGGTTCATTCCCATCATATATTTCAGAAATACAAACATCAGATGCTTCGAAATAATGAACTTTTGAGCCACCACTTAGTTCATAAGGCACCCCGATGGGTGTACCCCAGCAAATATCGTGGTAGTCAATAAACCTTTCCCAGGTTGAGTTATTTTCATCATCATTCAAAATGGTTTGATTGTTTTCAGGCATGGTATGTTCCCTGAAAATCCT
>JBIPNA010000317.1:0-4419 GCA_044375665.1 Catalimonadaceae bacterium | reverse complement strand
GGCCGCCCGATGCTGGATCAGGATGGAATGTTGGGAGCCCGCATGCCTTTTGTACGGAGAACTTCTTAAAAAACACCCCTTGTTCACCGACGAAGAGCTTGACATGAAACTGGCTGGGATTTGCCCGTAGCGGAAAAAACGATTGTAGTATCGATAACTTTCATTACAGCTAATTTGGTTTTTTGGTTGGTTTAACTCCTATTTTGAGGTTTCCGGCGGTTTAATTTCCAAAAGCCTGTTTCGGGAATATCCTTTGAAATCCATTTGTTTCATCAATCACTTGCCTCGAACAGGCTTTTATGAAAAAGATTCTATTTAGTTCTGCTGCCATCCTGGCGCTCTGGATGTCTTACTCATCCACCCAATTTACACATTCAAGTCCCGGAGGGGCACCTGCAGCAAGAACAGGAGCGCCCAGGGCTACCACCGGAGTAGAATCTACCTGCGCCACCAGTGGTTGCCATGGTTCAAATTTGAATTCCGGAACAAATGGTGCCCAGATTGTCATTCCAATGGATACGGCTGGATTTGTTTCCGGTCAATCCTATTCTGTGACGGCAAAACTTACCAACGCTACCGGTACCGCAGGAGGCTTTCAAATTGTGGCTATAAATCCTTCCAGGGGGAATGCAGGTTCATGGACAACTTCAGCGGGAAATCAGACAGTATCCAGCGGTGGCCGCTCTTATGTAACGCACACAAACAGAAACAACCGATCCTGGACATTTTCCTGGAATGCCCCACCAGTTGCCCCTGATTCGGTAACCTTCTATCTGGCTTGCATGGAAGCCAACGGCAATACTTTCAATACCTACACCACCAAAAAAGTGTTCCGTAAAAAAGTGTTGACGTCTTCCGGAGATCAGATCCAGGCAGCAACCGGTCTTTCCGTTTTCCCAACCCATGCATCCGGTTTTGTTCAGGTCAGGACAGGCGTTTCCAGTCCCGGAGACGTACAGATTTTGAGTGTTGACGGAAAGGAGTACTTCAGAAGTTTATTGCCTTTTGGACAGGGAGACGAGCGCATTGAATTGGCTTCCGGAATACCGGGAGGGATGTACTGGCTACGTGTTTATCAGGATGGAGCCTGGAAGGTTCGCCGGTTTGTAAAGGAGTAAGATCAGATCTTTCTTCCTCATGTTCCTCAGGAGAGCAAATGAGGAAAATCGCTTTTTCGGCAAATTGATATCCCGAAAAAGAGAATGATTCTTTGTGTACCTTGCGCCCCGTGCGCAGGGTTTTTTGTTTTTTCCTTTCTTTCTGGTTGCTCTTGGGTGGTTTTCTGCCACAAGGAGATATGGAAGAACTGGTTAAAATCCCGGTTCTGATTAAGCATTATCTGGATCACAAAGCCGAAGCCCAAGGAAACCTCAGTTTCAAAGATTTTTTACTGACGCACTACAAAGATTTACATGCACAATCCAAACCTGATTCAGCGCATGAAAACCTTCCTTTTTTTAAGCATACCCTTCCGGCAATGGTCTTTTTTCTGCCGGTATTCAAAGTGAATTTCAAGATTGGTTTTGTGTTGTTACCGCGTTCGGAATTTCCCGAACCCGATAATAAACCTTTTGGCCGGGCTTCAGATCCCTGGCAGCCTCCGCAAGCTGCCTGATAAACGGGTGGCGGGAGGCCACTTTTTGTTGCCTGAAGGCGACACCATCATTTACTTTTTTCGACTTTTCACATTTTTCCGAAGTAATGCTCAATCGGATATTATTTTTTTCCATTCACAATAAGGTTATTGTTGGATTGGGCCTCCTGGGCCTGATCCTTTGGGGTAGTTTTTCCGCCCTGAAACTGCCTATTGATGCAGTACCTGACATAACCAACAATCAGGTTCAGATTATTACCAATTCTCCTTCTCTGTCGCCCACAGAAGTGGAAAGGTTAATCACGGCTCCCCTGGAGCTGCAGTTTTCCAATATGCCTGACCTTCAGGAACTCCGCTCTATTTCCAGGTTTGGCCTATCGGTAATTACAGCGGTATTCTCCGATGAAACCGAAGTTTATAAGGCCCGACAAATGGTTTCTGAGCGCCTCGCCACGGCAGGGGAACTCATTCCTCCTTCGCTGGGACAACCTGGAATGGGACCCGTTTCTACGGGACTCGGGGAGATTTTTCAATATGTTGTCAGGCCAAAACCTGGCTTTGAATCCAGGTACTCACTTTCTGATCTTCGGACTTTACAAGACTGGACCATCAGACGGGCCCTGCTTGGAACTCCCGGTGTAGCTGATGTAAGCAGTTTTGGTGGCCACGTTGCCCAGTTTGATGTGGTTTTTAAGCCTGAAAATCTCCGGCGGTTTAATGTCTCTGTCCAAACACTATTTGATGCATTGCAACAGAATAATGCCAATGCGGGAGGGGCCTATATTGCCCGTGGACCACAGGCCTGGTATATCAGAACCGAGGGATTGGTGTACAACCTGGAACAAATCAGAGACATTCCTATTCAAACCAACACCCAGTCGGTGCCGGTCCGGGTTCGGGATCTTGCCGAGGTCCGGATGGGACAGGCAATCCGGTACGGTGCATTGACCCTTGCTGACAAAGGAGAAGGTGTTGGTGGAATCGTGCTGATGCTGAAAGGAGAAAATTCAGGTAAAGTCACTCAGGCTGTAGAAGAGAAAATGGATGAGATCCGGAAAATGTTGCCCCCTGGTCTTGAAATTGAGGTTTATCTGAACCGTACCCATCTTGTGGATCGGGCCATTTCTACCGTCAGGAACAACCTCATAGAAGGGGCATTGATTGTCATTTTCGTTCTGGTTCTCCTTTTAGGGAATGTCCGGGCCGGATTGATTGTGGCTTCTGTTATCCCATTGTCGCTTTTGTTTGCCATCGGTATGATGCAGGCATTCGGCGTTTCAGGAAACCTGATGTCGCTTGGTGCCATTGACTTTGGATTGATAGTAGATGGAGCTGTCATCCTGGTTGAAGCCACCCTCCATCACCTCAACCGGCTACCCAAGGATACCCTTGTGGCCAGGACCATGGATGAAGAGGTATTTACCGCCACATCCCGGATCCGGAATTCAGCTGCATTCGGGGAAATCATCATCCTCATTGTTTACCTGCCCCTGCTTGCTCTTGTGGGTATCGAAGGCAAGATGTTTCGCCCTATGGCCCAGACAGTAGCTTTTGCGATTGCAGGGGCTTTTATCCTCAGTTTGACCTGGGTTCCAATGGCATCTGCATTGTTTTTGCGTCCGGACACCCGGCATAAGCCTACCTGGTCGGACCGGTTTATTGATGCTTTGTACCGGGGATATGTCCCGATACTGAATGCTTTAATCCGAAGAGGAAAACTTGTTGTTTTCGTCTCCCTGATGGGAATGGCCGGTGCCTTTTTCCTTTTTTTTCAATTGGGGGGCGAATTTATTCCAAGTTTGGATGAGGGTGATTTTGCTGTAGAAACCAGGCTCCTTCCCGGCACATCTCTTGAAAAGACGATTGAGGTGAGCCAGCAGGCAGCAAAGTTGCTGAAAGCTGAATTTCCAGAAGTCCGGGGTGTAATTGGGAAAATCGGTACCTCCGAGATTCCTACAGACCCTATGCCTTTTGAAGCCTGCGACCTGATGGTCTTGCTGCACGATAAGTCCACCTGGGTATCTGCCGAAACCAAATCAGAACTTGCGGAGAAAATGCAGGCAAAACTGGCTGTCATTCCGGGTGTAACCTTTGGTTTTCAGCAACCCATCCAGATGCGCTTCAATGAATTAATGACCGGTGCCAGACAAGATGTAGCCATTAAGGTTTTTGGGCACGATATGGAATTACTGGCATCTACTGCGACCAGACTTGGGAGGTTGGTTCAGTCCATCAATGGGGTTTCCGATTTATACGTGGAGCGGATAGATGGCCTTCCGGAAATTGTAGCCAGAATAAATCAGGCAAAGCTGGCCAGATACGGTTTGCATGTGGATGAAGTGAACCGCACACTTTCCACCGCATTTGCAGGAGCTGTGGCAGGACAGATTTACGAAGGTGAAAAACGCTTTGATATGGTCCTTAAAATGGAAAAAAGTGACGGAATGGATTTGGAACATGTTCAGAATCTGCTGGTTGCTACCCCGGATGGCCGGCATATACCCCTGAAAGAACTGGCAGAAGTTGCATTTGAGTTTGGTCCCAATCAGGTACAAAGAGACAATTCCAAACGCCGGATCACCGTAGCTTTCAACGTGAGGGAAAGAGATGTAGAGTCGGTGGTTAAAGAAATACGATCGGCCATCAATGCAAAGCTCCATCTTCCGACTGGTTTTCATATTGATATCGGAGGGCAGTTTAAAAACATGGAGGAAGCGAAGCGCAGACTCAGTATTGCCTTACCCATCGCACTTACCTTGATATTTTTTCTGCTTTACATTACTTTTCATTCGTTTAGCCAAACCTTGCTTGTCTTTTCGGCCATT